>JBIJDW010000395.1:0-3099 GCA_044343885.1 Kiritimatiellia bacterium | reverse complement strand
GCACAGAGCCTGGGGATTGGCGAGGCGGCCTACCGGGTCGCGCGCGCCTATGCCCACAGCCGCAAGCAGTTCAACACCGCCATCGAAAACTTCCCGGCGGTGCGCGACCTGCTTCTCGATATGAGCCTCGATGTGCAGGCGGCACGCGCGCTGAGCTATTTTGCGGCCTATTCCGTGGATCTGGAGGAGGGGTTGGGCGCGTGTGTCGCCGCGGCCCAGAATGCCGCGCCCGACGAGCTCAAGCGGCTGCGCGCCGAGGAACGCAAGTACAAGGCGTTTAGCAAGATGCTGACGCCGATGGCCAAGTACTACGCATCCGAAATGTCCATGCGTGTCTCCAACAGCTCGATGGCCGTGCTCGGCGGCAGCGGGTACATGAAGGACTACGCGGTCGAGCGCCATCTGCGCGACAGCCGCATCACCACGATCTATGAGGGCACCAGCCAGCTACAGGTCGTCGCCTCCCTGGCAGGCGTCATCGGCGACACCGTGGGCGAGGTCATCCAGGAGATCCTGGGCGACCGCGTCTGGCCGCACGAGCTTGAGACGCGGGTGGTCCATATCCGCGAGGGGCAGGCGCTGCTGGCCGAGTCGGTGGCGTTCGTCAAGGCGCAGACGGCCAGCAATGCCTACCGCGACCTCCACGCCCGCAAGCTGGTTGACATCGCGATCGATCTGATCGTGGCCGCGCTCTTCTGCGACCAGGCCACAGCCAGCCCCAAGAAGCTGCTGGTAGCCAAGCGTTGGCTGGCGGAACGGATGCCGCGGATGCGCATGCTCAAGGAACAGGTCTGCTCGGGCGAAACCTCCGCGCTCACCGACTTTGAGATACTGGCCGGCCCCTTGCCGGTCGCGGACTAAATAGAACGACAGGATGTGCTTCAGAATATCGAGTTCGCCGTGGCTCGACTGTACCGGCTGAATCCGGCCGGCCATGACCGACTACGCCGTGCTCCGGACATACGAATCACTCGTGCCGTGTCTCAAGAGACTCGTCAAGTCGGTGAACAAGTGGACGAAACACGGCGGGAGGCAAGGGTATCTGAACTTCATGACGCAGTTCGTCAAATGAGATCCCAACACGTCGACTCAGGTCACGGCTACGGCTATTTCTTATCAGTCATTCGCGAGGCAGCAGGGCAATGAGCAGGATGATGATCGGGCTGACACCGTCAATCGTCGCTTTGCTAGCGGCCAATACTGTGCCTGTCTTCGGCGTACTTTGGCTGGGTTGGGAACTTTTCCCCCTGGTGTTCGTGTACTGGCTGGAGAACGGGGTGATCGGTGGGTTTGCCCTCCTGAAGATGCTGACAACCTTCACGGACATTCCTGAAGGTAAGAACCAAGCGTGCAGTTGGTACCGCGAAGGTAGCCGGTTGCGCTTTAATAAATCGTTTCTGCTCCTGGTGCTCTTCTTCCTTATCCCTTATGGCGGGTTCTGTCTGGGGCACGGCGCTTTCATTGTGATGATGTTTGGAGAGAAGGCGCATAGCCTCACGCAGACCTATCAGATCATCGTCCAGAACGGTCTGCAGTATACGGTGTTGGCGCTCATTCTGAGCCACGGTTTCTCTTTCTTCCGCAACTACATCGGGCGCGGTGAGTACAAGAACTGCGATCCGGGTGAATTCTTCTGCTCCCCGTATCGAAGAGTCGTTGTTCTCCACGTGTTCATCCTGCTTGGTGGTTTCGTGATCGAGAGCGTCGGAGTTTCACGGACTGGGCTGCTCTTGCTGATTACGGTCAAGATAGTGGCGGATATAGTTGGACATGTTTATGAGCGATCGAGGAGGTGGAATTGAGGTTGCATCTCCACATTGATAATCGTAAGGGACGAGGCTTTCCGCGTTTCTCTTTTCTGCTTTCCTTACAGCCTCACAGTCTTCTGACCTTTTAAGATTCATACCCCATAACCATCTATCGGCCCCTGCGGCTCCGTTCAACATCATTTATCCCGCATGCTCCGAGAATACGCTCGCGCTACCGACATCGGGCAGAAGACGAGAAATGCCGGGATAAGGACGCGAAGCGAGGACTTTCTAGGCGGGAAGACGCCCTAGAGGACAGAGGCGAACCCCGCCGCCATCCTACGTCGCTAACGCGCCGCCGGTGCACGGATTGCCGTGGGGGCGAGATAACGAAAGAAGCTGTTGCCAAAGCGCACACATCGTGATAAATATGGCCGCGCGAGACCTGGTTCGGTTCCAAAAAACCGCTGTTCAAGAAGGTCTGCCCTACCAAACGTTTCTTTCGAGCATTTTGCACAAGTATATCAACGGTAGACTAGTCGAAAAACCAGGATGATGGCAGAACCACGGGCATGACCGATGTCCAAATCTGGAGCAATATGCAAAGACACTCATTTGATTGCGATTGGCTTTTTGACCTTGGCGAAGTGGGCCAACCGGCCAAGACCTATAATGACTCGGCCTGGCGCAAGCTGGACCTGCCGCACGACTGGAGCATCGAGCTGCCGCGCAACAAGGACAACCCCTGCGGCTTTGCCGGCGGGTTCGTGACCGAGGGCGTGGGTTGGTATCGCAAGCACTTCTACGCGCCACGCACGTGGAGCGACCAGCACGTGCTGGTCGAGTTCGAGGGTGTGTACCGCGATGCCGAGGTCTGGCTGAACGGCCGTCCGCTCGGCGTCCACCCCTACGGCTACACCACCTTCGCGATGGACCTGACCCCGTACCTGGAACTGGACGCGGAGAATGTCCTTGCGGTTCGCGTGAACAATACGCCGCACGGGCATACGCGCTGGTATTCCGGATCCGGCATCTACCGGCACGTCTGGCTGCTGACCGCGCCGCGCGTTCACGTGGCGCACTGGGGGCTGGTCGTCACGACGCCGGACGTCACGGCCAAGGCGGCTGTCGCGGAGGCGCGGACGACGGTGGCGAACCGGACGGACACTGACCGTGCGGTGGTTGTGCGCTGGCGGGCGATCGGCCCGTCCGGGAAGACCGTGGCCACGGGCGAGAGCAAAGGAAAGGCTAAGGCTGGCGTGACCACGGAATTCCAACAGCGCCTAGCCATACGGGCACCGAAACTCTGGTCGCCCGACGCCCCCCATCTCTACCGGATGGAGACGGAGGT
>JBIJDW010000394.1:0-3100 GCA_044343885.1 Kiritimatiellia bacterium | reverse complement strand
AATACAGGAGTCAGAATATGAGATCACGCGGCCCGAGAGAGGGTTCCCATTCTGAATACTGAATTCTGGCTTCTGAATACTGCGCTTGCAGAACCGACGCAGGAGGTTTTGCAAGCGCCTCATTTTGCAAGGACAAAATCAAGCGTCTCTGCCGCCCATCAAGCTTCTGGGTTGCCAGCGTCTTCTCTCCTCCGAGTCTCCGCGAGCCATTTGATTCCACGCACGAAACTCACGAGAGGCCCGACCGTGCTGTAATGGCTCGCGGAGGCGGAGGACGCGGAGGAATATGGAATGTGCGTTCCAAGATCATCTTTGCGTTCGCATCCGGATCGCGTTTGCCCTATACTACCCTCATGAAACGTATGGCCATTCTCTCCGCCACGTTAGTGGCGTTGTTGCTCTCCGGATGCCGGACCTCCTCCCCTAACGGGATCACGCAAGTCGCAACGATCGATGCGTTGCTGGCGGGCGTCTACGACGGCCACCTCTCCCTGATGGAACTACGCCGCCACGGCGATTTCGGGATCGGCACCTTTGAGAGACTTGACGGCGAAATGATTCTGCTCGACGGACTGTTCTATCAGGTGCGGGCAAACGGCCGGGTGTATCGGCCGCCCCTGCTGGAGCGGACGCCGTTCGCGTGCGTCACGCCGTTCGTCCCCGATTATCGGGCATCGCTCACGACCCCGGCCGACATGCAGGCGCTTGAGAGGTTGATTGACGCCGCCGTGCCCGAACAGAACCGCTTTTGCGCCTTCCGCGTCCACGGTTATTTTAAACACGTCCGCACCCGCAGCGTCCCGGCCCAAACCAAGCCATACCCTCCGTTGTCGGAAGTCACCCGGAATCAGCCCGTGTTTGAGATCGACGAGGTCCGAGGCACGGTGATCGGCTTCCGTTCCCCGCCCTTCGTCAAAGGGGTGAACGTGCCGGGCTACCACATGCATTTTCTCGCCGACGACCTCTCTAGCGGGGGCCACGTGCTGACATTTCAACTGACCCGGGGGACCCTCGCCATGGACACCCTGCACGACTGGATGCACGTCTACCTGCCGGAAGGGAGCAACGCATTCGCCACCACAGACCTGTCGCAAGACCGCAGCCGTGAACTCCAAGCCGTCGAAAAATAATCCACGTGTCAACGACCCCGTGAGAGGACCGCACATATATGAGCCGGGTGCTGATCTTCATCGGAATGACGCTGGGCGGGTGGATCGGCTGGTGGCTGGGCGACCGGATAGGCGTCATGACCGGCTTCATCCTCAGCGGCGTCGGCAGCGTGATCGGCGTCTACGTCGGGTGTGACTCAGCGCCCACATCCTCCCCCAGACAGTGCGTTGTCCATTGTCTGAGCGGATAAGCCTCGACCTTGTCGGCAAGCGCATAGGGCGCGGATTCCGCCGGATGGAGAACCCACAGGCGTTCAAGCTTCAGGTTCTCGACCGCAATGCGCATGGACGGCGTCAGCCTGGGCGCATCGCTGGCCTTGAACTCGAAACCATACCTCTTTCCCTTGCGGAAAACGAGCAGATCCAGTTCAGCGCCCCGCTGCGTCGCCCAGAAGTAGGCGTCCCGTTCGCCGACCAACGCCAACACCTGCTCCAGGGCGAACCCCTCCCATGAAGCGCCGAGGCGGGGGTGCGCCAGCAGCCCGTCCATATCTTCCGTACCGAGAAAATGGTGCAGCAGTCCGCTGTCTCGAAAGTACAGCTTGGGCGACTTGACCTGACGTTTGCTCAGGTTCTCAAACCAGGGCTGGAGCTGCCGCATCGCATACGAGCCGCACAGGATGTCGAGATAGTGGCGGGCCGTCGCGGGAGAGACGCCCAGCACTCGCCCCATGTCCGCCAGATTCAGCACCTGCCCGTGGTAGTGCGCGGCCATGGTCCAGAAGCGGCGCAGGGCGGCGGCGGACACGCGAATGCCGAGCTGGGGGATGTCGCGCTCAAGAAACATCTGCACAAAGCTTTCCTGCCAGCGTCCGGCCGCCGCCGTGTCTTGCGCGAGATACGCAGAGGGAAAACCGCCCCGCATCCACAGCCGGTCCTGATTCTCCGCACCGGCTTCCCCGACGGTCAGACCGGGCACATGCAGGAACTGCGCGCGCCCCGCCAGCGTTTCCGAAACACCTCGCATAAGCTCCGGCGAGGCGCTGCCCAGCAGCAGAAAACGTGTCGACACCCCCTCGCGGTCGCACAGCGGCCTCAGGATGCGGAACAGCTCCGGCATTCGCTGCACCTCGTCCAGAACCACCAGGCCGCGCTTGCCTCCCAGCGTTTTCTCTGGCATGGCGCGCAGGCTTTCCATCCCGGACGAGGTTTCGAGGTCATACCACGCCACATCCTCGCGCCTGCGGCAAAACATCCGCGCCAGCGTGGTCTTCCCCACCTGCCGCGCGCCCAGCAGAACCGTCACCGGCGCTTCGGCGCAGCGTACCGCCAGTTCTTCCAGCAAACGCCTTCGCTCAATCAATCCATGTTGCATATCGACATGTTATCTGATGATTTTCAACATGGCAAGCGTCAAAATCGCGTCTCCGCGAGCCATTTACCCTCTGTTCACATCATTTTCAGGGGTGCCAAGGCGCGGATGCCCCAGCAGGGCATTCTGGTCCTCCAACTCCAGCAGGCTGTGCAAAATGAACGATGCGTGCCGGCTGTTTCTCAAGCGCCTGTGCGGACCACTGCCACCGCCTCGATCTCCACCTTGGCTCCCTTGGGCAGCGCGACGACCTGCACGCAGGCTCGCGCAGGGCGGTGCACGCCGAACGTCTCGGCATACACCGCATTGACCGCCGCAAAATCGGCCAGGTCGGTCAGAAACACCGTGGTCTTGACCACCGCGTCCAGTCCGCTTCCAGCCGCATCCAGAACCGCCCGCAGATTGGCCAGCGCCTGGCGCGCCTGCGCGGCCGTGTCGGCCGCCAGCAGCCCGCCCGCCGGGTCGAGTCCCAACTGGCCCGAACAAAAAATAAATCCGCCCGCCTGGACCGCCTGGGCATAAGGCCCCACGGCCTCCGGCGCCTGCCGCGTCGCAATTGTCTTAATCATCGCGTCTCCTGATTCAGAATGGACCCCTCGATTCCGTCGCGCTCCGGCAT
>JBIJDW010000076.1:0-10064 GCA_044343885.1 Kiritimatiellia bacterium | reverse complement strand
TGGGCGCCCTTCTCAAACAACGTCTTGTGCGCCTCGTGGTCGACCTCGCGGCCGCCGATGCCGTTGCCCAGGATCACCGCCGTCCGGTCGGGCATGGCCGATGTCCCCTCGAACCCGGCGTCGCGCCATGCCTCCTTGGCCGCAGCCACGGCGTATTGCGTGAACAACGCCATCCGCTTCGCTTCCTTGACTTCAAAATAGTTTTTGGGATCAAACCCCTTGACTTCGGCCGACACCCGCGATTCCAGGCCCGCCGTGTCACATTTGGTCAGCGGCCCGATCCCCGACACGCCGTGCTGAATGTTGTTCCAGAAGGTGGGCACATCATTGCCGACGGGCGAGATCACGCCCATGCCCGTTACTACCACGCGCTGTTTGTCTTTCACTGTTTTGCACCTTTCGTTAGACACTTTTTCGGATTAAACGACCGCCAGCGGCGCGTTGCAACCCCAGCGGACCAGTACGCCGCCATAGGTGAGACCCGCGCCAAAGCCGACAAAAATCAGGCAGTCGCCCGCCTGCAACCGGTTGGCGTTGACCAAGGCGTCCAGCGCCAGCGGGATGCTGGCCGCCGACGTGTTGGCCACTTCGGCAATGTTGAGGAAGAACTTGTCGGCGCCCGTCTTCAAGCGCCGAGCCGCCGCGTCGATGATGCGGAAGTTGGCCTGATGGGGAACAATCAGCTTCACCTGATCCAGCGTCATTCCCGATTTCTCCAACAGCTCCGTGACGACCTCGTCGATCGCCTTGACCGCGAAGTTGAAGACCGGCTTGCCTTCCATGTGCAGAAACGGACGAACCGAGGGTGCATCGACCTGCTCCGACAGGTGGTGGCGGTTGCCCCCTTCGCGTCGGAGGGCAAAAAAGCCTTCGCTGTCCACCCGCAGGATGGACTCGCCCAGCCCGGCATCGCCCGATCCCCACTTGAGCACAACCGCGCCCGCGCCATCGCCGAACAACACGCAGACGTTGCGGTCGGTCCAGTCGACGATCCGCGTCATCAGATCCGCGCCGATGACCAGGGTTGGCCGCGGATCGCGAACCATGAGCCCCCGTGCAATGTCCATCGCGTACACAAACCCGGTGCAGGCCGCCGACACGTCGAACGCAGCCGCGCGCCCCGCCTTCAATTCGCGATGCACCAGACAGGCCGTTGACGGCAGGGTGTAGTCGGGCGTGGACGTGGCCAGCACGATGCATCCCAGCTCATCCGCCGCAACCCCGGCCCGCTCCAAAGCGATCCGCGACGCGTGCACAGCGGCAGACGACGTGGTCTCCCCGGCCTGCGCCACATGCCGCGCATGAATGCCGGTATGCGAGACGATCCACTCGTCGGTCGTGTCCAGCTTTTTCGCCAACATTTCGTTAGTCACGCGATGCGACGGCACCCAAGAGCCTGTCGCGGCGATCTGAATCTTTTTATGCTCTGCCATGTCGCCTATTCTCCCGTAAAAGCAGCCAGTATGACATTAATTTGATTTTTGTCAAGTTGGAGATTTTGCCCCAGTGCCGACGGGGCGCTTAAATGAGATGCGCAGGGAGTTTGGGCGTGTGTTGTCATGCGGGTCCGGCGCGGGCTCGGTGGAGTTCGCCGACGTAGGACAGGTGGCCTGCCGCGCAGATGGGGCAGCCCAGCAAGGGAAGGGCCTTCCATCAGTCTCGACAAAGTCTTGCGACGAAGCGTAGACGACAACTCGTGGGACGAAGAAAGCGATGAAGTGTGGCGTGGCAGGGATAGGAGCAGCAGGTATGGCAGAGTACTTGGGCCACGAGAGACTGAAAGTCTACCAGAAAGGCATGCCGTTCGCGTCTATGCGCAAGACGCTGCTGGACGACCTGCCCCGGCGGGTTGCGGCATGCTCAGACAACTCTCAAAGGCGGTCAGGGATGACATCTAGTTCCCACACTTTGTCCCGCACTTCGTCGCACACTTTGTCGTCTACGCTTCGTCGCACACATTGTCGGCTCTTCCAGTTCGGCGGTTTGAGCATCGCCCCGCTTCTCCTTCAATGAAAAATCCCCCCACAAACCCGGAAGCGCCTATCGAGTTAGGTCTTCCTTTTCTTCCTGGCTGTCACCCCTCAGTCGCCCCAACATGACATCTATCTCGGCCTCCATTGGCGCCAGTCCTGTAGCGCTCCAATCGAACGTGACGAGTTCCTCTACTGTCCCGGACCGACGCACGCCCACGTTGTCAGGAGCGATGTCCGCCGTGACGCAGACGAGTTCCCATTCGTCTACCCACTCGGGCCGCCGCTCAACCGCATGGCAGCAATGTTCGATCATGGTCCGTTCGTGGTCGCTGACGCCGATGCTTGCCAGAAATGATGCGTCTGTCACGGCTTCAGTGACATTCGTGACGAGGGACGGTACACAAGGCCAGTCATCGGGAAACAAACGCAACAGTTCGTCAATCCGCTCTCTGCTGTGGGCGTGCAAGTCCGCTGCGTGGTTCAGCAGTAGTCGGCCACGATTGTTGTTGAAGAGTTTCGCATTCTCCAACACGGCGTCTGCCCATCCGACTTGCGGGAAGTATTCTTGCAGAATCCAGAACTCGCGTGCCGTCCTGTCCAGGCGTGTAGCATATACCCTGGGCACCCACGGCACACCTTGCTCGCCCCACCACTTCGCCCACGCAATTTCGGCCACGCAATTTCGGCCACGCGTCCGGAGAAACGCCTGTCCAGCTTGAACAGGTTCACAGAGTCAGGGCAGAGAACTTTGGCTACGACGTCCAGATGATCCCCGTCGTCCAACGCCATGGACAGGCGCAAGACAGTCGCCCCTGAGTGGCTTACTCCTCCCCAGACGGAAGCGCACAGATTGGTGGTCTGGCAACTGCGTATCGCCACTTTTCGCCGGAGGGAATCGGACAGCACTTGCTCCAGATACGGCCGGTTCAACCGAGCGGGGATGTACACGAAGGTGTGATCTTCTTCGCAGGCGACCCTGATGAAGTCATTTCCGACTACGCGGTTGTTTCCGACAGGCTCTTTGTCCGATTTCTGCATCTGCGTAATCCCGTCAGTGCTGAGGATCGGCGAGCTTGCGAGCCGTATCCTCCGGCACTTGGTTCGGCCTTTCAGATGTCCTTTTTGCCCGTTTTCTCAGAAGTTCAATGATCTCTTCGCGGGAATTAACTGATTCACATAGGTTCCATGCGTAAGATGGGCCGAAGCAGATCCCATCCTTGTCTTTGCATTGAGTTAGGATGAAAATGTTAGTTTTGCCAACGGTGTCACGCCGAAGGTCATCCACGCCGAAGAATCCGCCGCCAAACCGATACTTGAGTAGGCCGTCAGCTTTGAAGTCGGGAGGCCAGAGGACTTCCTTCACTTCGATTTCGCTTTCTGTTGTCGTCTCAAGACCCAACTGAGCAGGAGGTGGATCGGCGCGCCGTGCAGTTCCATTAGTGATGGTCACGACTGTTAGTTCCCTGACAACGCCAACGACAACATGCGTCGCCAGATCAAGCCGCGCAGCCAGTGACTTGGGCAGCGGTGGGCTAATGGCAAGGCAACACATGGTTCCCAAGACAAGAACTCCAAGAGCCAAGCTTATGATGTTTTGCTTCATTCTTACTCTCCTGCCGAACGTTCGGCCTGAGACACGGGTATCCCCGTTGTCTCAAGGCCATGGTTCGAGAAGAATCAAGCGTGGACACCGACCTGCAACCGTTCAGCAAGCCACACTTTAATCACTGCTTGCCGAGGCACACCGAGCCGCTGGGCTTCCTTATCCAGGGACTGAATCATCCAGACCGGAAAGTCAACATTAACCCGTTTTTGCTCTCTGCCGGGGCGGGTTGCCTTTGAAAAGTCCAGATATTTTGAAACATCTTCTCCCTTATCAAACGCTTTATCAAAAGTTTCAGTTTTCGTATGCATTGACTTCTTCCTCCCTTGCGCGACGAACAGAGATGATCCGGACCCTTTCGCCTCTGTAAGTGAATATGGCCGACCAGTGTTTCTGTCCGATCTTGCCGATTAACATAAACCGTGCTTCAATCTGCGTTCTTGCCGGAACGAGGAGTCGGTCCCTGTCTTCCCAAAGTTTCTGGGCCTCGGCAAAGTCAACGCCGTGATTCTCTTTGTTCTTCGCACTTTTATTTGGATCGAATTCAAAATCCATGGTGTACAGAATATACATTTTTTATACTGGCTGTCAATCGCTTTCGGTCAAAGAGATCGCGCTGATTTTCGGAGATTTTCGGAGATCCTGCCGCGTTGCCGGAAAGGGGTGCTGGGTGTCCATTCCGCTCGGTTCATCTTTAAACCAGACCGATGCCAAGCCCGAGAATCAGCACGACCCAGAATAGTCCCGTGTCTCGAAAACGGCTCAGGAGCCAGAAATATAGCAACGCCAAAGCAAAAGCGATTGCGCTGCTCACGAGGACGGCTAGCAGCGGATTGCCGAAGAGCAGGGCAAAGATGAGGCGGAGTCCTGTGTACATCCCCGCACAGACCATGGGCTTGTCGACGACAAGCAGCAGTTTGACCAGCGCGACAAGCATTAGTATCTTGATCATTTTATCTATCCTCGAACGATACGGGTGCGGGTTTCGACGGCCGCGTAGCGGGCGGCGAATACCCACCACCCTGTTGTTCGCCGTCGGTTGTCTTCTGGACCATCTTCACAAGAAGGGTTGTCGCGGCATTGATGAGCGGCGCCGCCATCCTCTCCTTCTGCATCGCATCCATCGGCCCTTGTCCGAAGTAGAGACCGTCCGATACAAGGAATGTCATGCGAATTGTGCCGTTCTGTGGCGGCGGGAGACGTTCTTTGTCCCAGGGACCAATCGCAGCGACGATCGGTTGTGATGACGTGATGACCTGATTGATCTCCGCGTCGAAAGCGTTTGGCGTTCCCTCCACGATGACCATCTTGCCCGAGTGGTTGATGTATCGTGCGCCACCGTCGGTAAAGACGGCGAGCGTATCGAGCCCTTCCGAGAGTCCAACCTCAACAATTGTTCCGAGTAGTTCCTTCTCCTTCACGTCGCGATGTGCCTTACGGAGCAGATTGAAGGCGAGCATTCGAACACGGGATTCTTGAGACCCATCCGCCGCGATGCCGGCGACTACGTCGAGATCCGGCTTCTCGGCAAAGAGGATGGACCATGGCGGCACCAGTGCGACCTTGTGGTTCTGCTGGAAAAGATCCAGTCGGTCACAGAAGAGGAGATTGTAGATCAGGGACGTTGATTCATCTTTGTATGGCGGTTGTGGCGAGTGAGAGCACGAGGATGCCATGGCGACACCGCCGATGCCAATGGCCTTCAGTATTCTTTTTATTATCATCTCTCTCCGGCGAACGTCCGGCCTCATGCGGCGGCGCGGTTAGCGACGTCGCATGCAGGCCGTGGTTCTGCCGGTTTCTTCTCGTTCATTTCTCGGTCACGTCTGTGTGGTTGATCATGACTTTTCCTATCCGGAAGAGGCACAATGGTAGCGCAAGTCCAGCGGTTATGATGACAAAGACGATGAACATGATGGACTCCCGAATCAGGGTGGATACTGGAACTACGCAATCCAGCTTGAATGATTTCTTCGCATCGGTCATATCGCCATCTCCTTCATTGTCGGTAATCAGTTTCGCTTTTCCTGTGGCAGAACGCGATCCTCACCTTTCCTGAACCGTGCGCGGTTCAGGATAAGGTGCTGGATTTTGTTGGCCTACCTTTTCGTCGTTTTATGATCTGTACTGGATAGACTGCCACTGAAGCAAGGGCAAGTCCACACAGCAGACTGTTCGCCAGAAAGAGCGCAGGGATCACAATAATGTTGTGCATCCCCGACGGAATCTTCTCTATGGTCCGTTCTGCAACACACCCGAAAGGGAACGTCATGACTTTGACTGCGAGAAAGGATTCACGAAAGTCTGGCTGAGCCACTCCGGGCGCTGGTGGCCGCTCGTTCCCGCTTGGTAGTCCCGCAAGGAGCAGAAGCAAGACGACAAGAACTAGAAGGACGAAGTGAATCCCTCCGATCATCGCGCCGTAGCGCAGGATTCTTTTTGATGTGTCTGATAACTTCATCATATTTGTGGCCAACGCCCCGGCTGTGGGTTTGGCGCGCTTCGCGACAATACCGACCAGCCGGATGTTGGCCATCGCTTCAATCGTCGATCCGCCACAGTCCCTCGGCCAGCTTCATCACTCCGTACTCTTT
The DNA here is from genome assembly GCA_044343885.1 of Kiritimatiellia bacterium. Classification (GTDB taxonomy): domain Bacteria; phylum Verrucomicrobiota; class Kiritimatiellia; order RFP12; family JAAYNR01; genus VGWG01. Next base: position 3,894 of record JBIJDW010000076.1, on the reverse strand, counting down.
GCCCCCTTCTGCGTAGCGCAGGTGGACGCCTGGGTACAACACCAAGAACACCGAGTTGCTGTCTATCATCGCGTACCATGGATGTAAGTCGCGGATAACTCTCGGTATCCGGTTGTCAATAGAATTGGCGGTGAAGTCGATGTAATCGCATCCGTTTGTCGGCCAGTCTGCGCGAGTGTTTGTGTTCGAGTATTCCCGTCGGTGCTGTAGAATCTCTCGACAGCCAGCCGCAACAGCCTTGTGGTCGGCAAGGCGGACTCGACATTCGGTTGCGACAGATCGAGATATCATGATGAGGCCTTGAACAAAATCGAAGGCGTGCACTGCAACCACCACTGCCACCGGTACTGCTACCGCCACTGCCACGCCAACAAGAATTCTCTTTGCGTTTGTCATCACATTTGGCCAACGTTCACACTGTCGATGCTTCGGCCGCCGGGCCGAAGCTATCGACCAGTGTGGTGTTGGACTCCTCTATATAATCCATTGAGACGGATCTCCATTGAAGAAGATCTGCATGCACTCGTACTGATCTGAGTTGTCCACGAGATGCATTGTGATTCCGTTCTCAAATTGAATCTCGATCAATCTTTCGTTCACGACATCGCACCGCGTGACGTTAGTGTTCATGATGTGGTAGAATCCGGGTTCTGGCCATTGGCCTTCCTCCCAATGGGCGAGACGCTTGCCATCGCGGAACAAGTCGACCGGGGAGGTGACGGCGAATCTCACGTCGCCAAAACTGAACTGGAGGTCGAACTGGCCGACGCACACCTGCGTCGTGAATTCCCCGACGACAGGCGACAGGTCGAGTTCCTTGGGTATTCTGTACATTGTTCCTCTTCAGTCCAACGTTGCCCTTGACCGGAGCGGTTTACCGCGTACGGTCCGAGGGCGTGTTCGGTTCTTTTTCCTTCAACAGTCTCATCGTGGCTTCCGCATAGAGCCGCTCAGGCGATCCGCGTTGTGCAAACTCTACAACCTTTTCCCAATGTGGCAATGCTTTCTTGGGGTTATTGGTTCGGGTGTAGACAATAGCCGCACCGAGGTTTGCCCGGACGTGGTTTGGATCAATCTCGAGCGCCTTCAGGTAAACCATCAGACCTGCATCGCCGTGCCAGTCAGGCCCAGCGTGAAGATCGCCAATCTTGGCAAGGATGTCGGGATTGTTTTCCGAACGCTTGAGTTCGTCTGGCGTCGGGCGCTGTCGTTCAGGACATGGAGGGAAGTCCTGAAACGCCGGCTCTCTTGCGCACGAACAGAGCGCAAGCAAGCATATAGACATCATCCATTTCATCGTCAAAAACCGAACGTCTGGAGTCAGGCGCGCGGGTTACCGCGTCGCCTGCACTCCTTTGTTCGATGTTTCTATCCTTGCCTTGTTTGTCTCAAAAGAGAGATCAAGGTCAACCTCAGTTGCTCTTGCTCTCCACATTTCTTTTATCTTGCTCGTAACCCGGTAAGTGACGGTCACATCACATGGGGGAACCATGTGCTTCTCGCTTCGGGCGTAGGCAACGGGCTGGATGTCTCGCTGGTACGTCTTGCCCGGCGCAAGCGCCACGATGAAAGGTTCATCGCCCGGTGCATAGAGACAGTTGCCTTCGGATTTGTGTTTCTTTCCGTCCTTCTCAATCGTGACCTCGTAGAACTCTCCGCACCACCCGGTACCCTCGCGAATGTCAAGGAATCGAATCGCATTGCTCGATACGTTGGTCACATGGATTGTAAACACCCCCGCTCGATTGGTTGATGGCTCAAGTGTGGCGCGGACCATGTCGTTTGCCGAGCACGCGACGCCACACAGACAAATGGAAGCGATGCTGATTATTCTTTTCATTCTTTCCTCATCGAACGTTGATGCTCACCTTCCTTCTGAAGGCGCGCCTTCAGAAGGTAATGGTGGAGCATGTTGTTGGCCCTCTTTCTCAATGATAGAATGAATGTCCGCCATTCTTATTGCCACGACGGGGGTCTTGGAATCAAGGGCCTTCGGAATGCCAAACGACATGAGACCTAGAACCTTCCCCGAACGCTTGGACACCAGAGGGCCGCCGGAGAATCCAACTCGAGACGCATAATCCAAGATCGCCACAGTCTTCTCCTCAAGATTGACATCGTTCGCATGGACTGTAGCCTTCTTGATGGCTTTGACTGAACCGCTTTGGATAGAGGGAGTCATGTGGATGCTCTGGACTATCAACTTGTGGCCGTCAATCCTGAGTGAGTAGTCGGGCACTCCTTGATCAGTGGGGTAACCAATATTGTAGACCTCGTCACCAACGGCAATTTGAGTTTCTATGGGGCACACTCGGACTGCGGGGTCTTTCTTATTGATTCGGCCAATGGCCAAGTCGTACTCAGGTACCCGTTTGGTAATCCAAAAGTCATCGATCGTGTCCCCCTCAGAGTTGACAAGAATCACTCGTACATTGGGATAACCTGAGTTCGGCTTCAGTACACCCGAATCCATTTCGGCTCCGTGGTGAGTTGTAACGAACGTTGTTTCGTCGACAAAGAAGGCACTGCCACAGCTGCCGCCCTCCGCTTTCAGGGTGGCCGGATCATAGCTTATCTTGACAATGGCCCAGACGTGATTTGATGAAACACGTACGCTCGCACACGAGGAGAGCAGGACGACCAGTGGGACCCAAAGATATCGACTAATCCGTTTCATGTTCTTTTCATGATGTTCTGTTAAAGGGCCAACGACACTTCTCTGGCGCGGCGCGGGTAGCGACGTCGCCAGCAGAAGTTGGTTCGGGATTTCTGCTTCTGGTTTCATGTCAACGGACTGTGAAAGTGAGCGCATCGCTCTCTTGCCCTCTCCAGTTCAGATACAGAGTGTACGTGCCGGGTGTCTCGATCGAATAATAGGGTTGCATCGCCACAAGCAGTCCCGCGTGGCCGCCGGATGGAACCGCGATCGCTGGCCCTAACCGATCCGACACTTGCCACTCCGCTGGAGCGATGAATGGGATTTTCCGCCCGGCAGCGTCTCGGACAGCAAAGAACGCGGCGAAAGAACCCGGGGCGGCGATAGTGACGGTTGCCTTCCCGCGATTGTGGAAGGCAAGAATTGCTTCGATCTTTTCGCCAGATGGAAATACGTTCTGAGCGAGAGCGGCGATCACGCTCAGGTCGCCATCTTCTAAGCGAACAGTCCTGCTTTCCGCAACTGCAGCAATGGCAACTGCACGAAGGTAATCATTCTCCTTCTCCGATTGGCTTCTCTGCGTCCGAATATCTCCATATGCTATCTGATGCTCGGCTGTGTGGAGCGTCATTGCCAGAAGCACAAGCAGCGGAAGCCAAGGCAACGCCCTCTCCATGAACCGACCGGTCACATCTTGCGGCGGGAGAAGACACTTGCGCACCATGACGCCGAGACCCTGAGCCACGAAGCCGCCCAAGACAAAGAACCCTATTACCGGAAGCGAGCCGATTCCGACATGCGGTATTTTTAAAATGGCCACGTGATCGCAGGCCGCTGCAACCAGAATGTGGGTCACGCAGCACAGCCCATACGCAGTCCACGCAATCCCGCCTGCAAGATTCCGGCTGGAGTGCAACACAGCGCCGAAGAGCACGATAAGGGCCGCATAGACCACCTCCCTGTAGTGATCCAGAAAGTCGGGGTTGATCCTGAAGCCGATGATAAGGCCGAAGTAAACGCCCAAGACCACGCCGTAGCCGCAAGCGAGAGAGAGGCTCTTCTTTGTCAAACCGCCCTGGTTTGTCATATGGGTCATGTCTCGTTTGCCCGAACGTCAGCGATCAGGCCGGGGCGCGGTAGCGCCATCGGCCTGCATCGCTTGGTTCGCATTTCATCTGTGTGCCTTCAAATAGGTGTCGAAAGCCGAAGCAATTGCGTGCATCTCACCTGATGTTCTG
>JBIJDW010000075.1:0-10088 GCA_044343885.1 Kiritimatiellia bacterium | reverse complement strand
CCATGCCGTAAAGCGCCACCAGCCAGCCTGTGCGCCTGCGCGCACTGTCCTGATGTCCGTAAAAATCCATGATCCCTCTCAGAAGGTCACTTTGGGCGCTTCGCGCTCGGCTGTGGCGGTGATCTCGAAGAGCGTCGCCGCCTGGAAGCCGAACGCGCCGGCCAAAATCACGGCTGGGAAGCGTTCGCGGGCGATGTTGTAAGCCATGACGGCGTCGTTATAGGACTGCCGTGCAAAACCCACCTTGTTTTCGGTAGACGTGAGCTCTTCCATGAGCTGGCCCATCTGCTGATTGCCCTTGAGATCGGGATAGCTCTCGACCACCACCATCAGGCGGCCCAGCGCGCCTTGAAGCACGCCCTCGGCACCCATCAAGCCCTGCATCGTCTGGGCATTGCCCGGATTGCCGGCCGCCGCCTGATTCGCGCCAACGGCCTGATTGCGCGCCTGGATGACCGCCTCGAGCGTCCCGCGCTCGTGCTTGAGATAGCCTTTGGCCGTCTCGACGAGATTGGGAATCAGATCATAGCGGCGTTTCAATTGCACATCGATCTGGGCAAACGCATTCTTGAAGCGATTGCGCATCGTCACTAACGCATTATAAAGCCCGATCACCAGAAGGGCCAGAATGGCCAAAACGCTCAACACGATTATCCAGGTTAACATGTGTATCCCCTTTTTGAAAACGCCCCGGCTGCCCCACTCTGGGACGACGGATAAGCGGTGAATAGATTACCCCTATCTACCTCTCGAACGCAACTGCAAAAGCGAGCGCCCCCAAGGCAAGGGCGCATGGTAGTTCTGATGAGGGTTACTCCTTAATCGTAATCTTAATCTTAGAGGCGCTTGCAAAACCTCCGGTTTGTGCAAGCGGAGGGTTCAGGGTTCGGTCGGGCCACCGGCCTGCGGCCGGAGGGAAAACAGGAATGAGTCATCGTGATCGTCCTCGTCCTCGTCCTCAGCGTAGCGGTCCTCGTCCCCGAATTGTGGAATCGACGACGAGGACGAGGACGAGGAGGACGACGAGGACGAGGACGAGGTCGATGGTCGAGCAGCCCCGCAAGGGACCGGGCCTGAATGGCGCTAAGTTAAGGGGCTATTGCCTTCTTAATCGTAATCTTAATCCTAATCCTAATCTTGATCTTAATCTCCTGGTGGAGAATGGATTACGATTAGGATTACGATCGGAAGCATCGCTTAACTTAGCGCCATTCGGGACCGGGCCTTCCATCAACCGCTATACGGTCTTCACGTGTCGGGTCCTGAGTTCTTCCTCGATCCTCTCCGCAAGGAAGACCTTAAGCAGGGACTGGTAGGGAACGTCTCGCTTGTTCGCCAGCATTTTCAGCCCGACGAGGATGGACTCCGGCAACCGCAAGGAAATCGATCGGGTAGATGGCTTCAGATTGGGGAAGACAGCCCGTTTCGCCTTCGACCAGTCGAGGAACTCCGTGGAATCGTGCATCGCCCAGAATTCTCGCTCTTCGTCCTCGTTCTTGAATGTTGGAATCTGTTTCTTGGTCATGATCTCTACGCCCTCCGTTCCTTACGGCTCATATCGCGTGCCGACACCACCCTCAGCCGGCCGCCACGCATGGTGAACGCGATAAACAACGCTCGTCCCTCGTCCGTTTGTCCCAGTGCGTAGAATCGCCCTTCCGTTCCGGAATGCGTTGGATCATCGCCCCAGAGCAACGGCGTGTTGAAGAACACCTGCTCTGCCTCCGCAGGTGCGACACTATGCCGATTCCAGTTCTTCTCGGCGTTGCCGCCACTCCAGTCGAAGCCCTCGAAGTCCGGTGCCGACACCCTGTCTGTCATGCGCACATCGTATATGATGTGCGTATACGTGTCAAGATGGATTTAGCCTATTTGAATGAACCCCGCAAAGGACGGGCCTTCCCTCAGCCCCAAGCGTCATCATGCCGAGACCCGCCGCGGGGCGAGGCTATCATGGACGCCGTTGTTCGGCTGGATTTCGCTCCTCGTACCGCCAGACCTCATCACCGGACCTCCAATTGTTGCCCTTCGTGCCGCCATCGTCAACCACGTTCATGCCCACGCTGTAGATCGTGAAGCCGCGATCGGTGGGACGGTAGATAAGCGGCTTGCCGGTGAAGGGGTCGTCCGCATTCGCGAGCTTGAGCGCCTGCAGGTCGGACGGATAGGCGCCATGCTCCTGCTTGAAACGGATGGCGGCCAGCCCGGCGCGCGTGACCCTGGCTTTGGCAATCATGGCGGTGAACGTCGCTTTGGTTGCCGAAAGCGAAGGGACCAACGCCCACGTCACAATGCAGTATCGAGGTACCGCGTTGATCATCTGATCTCCAATTCCGGCGTCTCCCGGCGCATAGGGTTCCGCTGCGTTGCGGGTGATGTTGCGCAGGATCCGCAAGTACGCGGCGTGATCCCATTGGCTGAGGGCACAGAAATAGAATAAGTTCAAGGGAGTTACACTCGGCTTCTGGCCAGTCGCCGCCACCAGTTCGAAACCATGGTTTCTGAACCCCCATTCGCCGAAAGCCAGTCTTTCGGTGTCGAAGGTGCGGACGAACGGCTCCCGGCTCTCGAAAGACGCCAACAGCGCCTCAAGTTTCGCGACGTCGGCACCCGATGGGGGCGCGAACTCCACGACTGCCCGCAAAGCGTCTACGGCAATCGACACTTGGGCCACGCGCACCAGTTGGCTAATGAGGATGGGTTCAGTCCGCAATGAATCAGCGAAGCGGATCCCTAGCATAGCCGTAGACCATGCGGCCTCGGTCCTGCCATCGGCGGCCTGCTGCCGTGCAAGCACAGACAGGAGTTTTGACACACCATGATTCTCGCCGTTCTCCGGCATGAGAATCCCCGCGCCCTGGGAGTAGTCCACTTCCTGCCGGTATCCAGGTCTTGCGGAGCCACGCTCGATGGATGCCAGGAACTCGACGACGCGCGGATGATCGAGCAGCCGGGCCATGTGTTCCGCCGTGACGGTATTCGTTGGGTGTTTGATGGCCTCCGATGCGACAACCTTCAGTTGCTCAAATAGATTCTTGATGACACGATCGGAGGGCGGAGCGTAGCCTTCCAGTTTGAAAAGCGGCTCGGCTTTCAACATCTGGATGGCGGCGTTGTAAACGAGCGCCGCGTTGTCCGCATCGGGAATCGCCGGCGGGACGATCTCCCGCAGTTCCATGGGGCGTCCCTCCGCCCGCAGGGCGTCGTACTCGCGCTTGATGGCGCGACGCGATGCGAAGTCCATCGCTCCGTACACGAATCCCAATACCACAACGACGATTCCGACCCACTTCAGGATGACTGCTGTCCGTTTCTTCATACCCATTCTCCTTTAATTGGTTTACTTTCTTGTCCTGCGTTTGCGCGGACCCACAGTAAAGACAACCGGACAAGACGGGTTTGTCTAACCGTACCGCGAAATGTTCATCCGCCGTTGGGCCGATCGTCGAGCAGTTCGGCCGCCAGCGCGCGCAGATGCCTGGCCAGAAGGTCCGCGGCATCCGCGTTAGGCATTGCGGCGGTCCGACGATGCAGACTCGCAAACTGGGCCCGCCCGGTCATAGCCCACAGGTCGGCGGTTTCCTGTACGGCGGCGGATTCGCGCTCCGGGACGGCGGAACGTGCGACAGGGGACGAATCCGTTGTGTGCGCCAAGACCACCGGAATAGCCGCCACAATCAGGCTGGCGGCGAGTCGCAGGATGGGCGCGGTCCATGGGATGTCGTCGGCCGGCGCCGCTTTCCATGCTTCGCGCGCGGCGCAGAGAACGCGCGCCTTCAGTTCAGGCGTCGGTGCCACCACGCGATATCCGCGCAGGCGCTCTCCTATCATCTCGGTGTCATGTTCTGCCTTATTCATGGCGAATCCTCCTGAAGCAGGTTTTTCAGTTTATCCATGCCGTACCGCAGACGACTGGCCGCGGTGTTTCCCGAAATCCGGAGCATGTCTCCGATCTCGCTGAGGGTTTTGTCCCTGAAGAACTTCAAAACGACCACCGTCCTCTGTTTTTCCGGAAGTCGGGCCAGCGCGGCGGCCAACAGCCCCGACCGGTCTTCCCCGCCGGACTCTGCTGCCTCTACCTCCAGCCAATCGGACGCTGATGCCTCTACCTCCAGCCAATCGGCGGCGCGATGGAGTTTCTCGTGCTGGCGGCCTTCCCGCTTGATCCGGTTGAGCGCGACATTGCGCGCCAACCTGAACAGGTATGCCTTGAAATTCCGGGCGGCCGCTACATATGCCCGCTTGGTCGCGATCACGACGAACACCTCCTGCAGGGAATCTTCCGCCTCATGGCGGGAGCGATGAATGGTCACCAGATACCCGAGCAGGTCCGAGGCATATACCCGCCAGATCAAATCCAGGGCCGCGGGATCATCCGCCGCAAGCAGGGCTTTAATCTCTTTCTCTGTGTTTTCACTTTCGAGCATTGTAAGTACCGCCGTGTTCATGGATAAGACAACCATGGACCACGAATTTGTCTACTGGGGTATCCACTTTGCTGGTGCGACCACTCCCCCTTGTGGTTGGAGGGCTTCCGCCCCCTGGACACGCTCTTACTCGATTGTCTTAATCGCACGGACTTCGATCCGGCTCACGCGAATGCCATCCATCCGTAACGGAATCGATCCCGGTCCCGGTCCCGATTTCGACCCCGATACCGACCCCGACCCCGATTTTATCTGCTTCCCTTTGTCTTTCTCATTCCGCCAACAAGTGATTGAGCCGTTTCCGGCTATCTCCACGGTTGGTGGAGATAGTTACGACTCAACGACCTCATCAGAACCGCCATGCGCGCCCGATCGTCTCAGCGCATGCGAAACCCGGGCGAAGCCACAATGCGCACGGGCTGCTCGTCAAGCACCCAGATCGCCTGGCAACCGGGGAAGGTGGCGAGCAGGCGCAGGCCGGCCTCCGGGCCGAGCACGAAAAGCGTGGTGGAGAGGGAGTCGGCCTGCATGGCGGTCGGGGCGATTACCGTGACGCCCGCCACGCCGGTGACGGGGCGGCCGCTACGGGGGTCGATGATGTGCGCATAGCGAACGCCGTCCAGCACCACGAAACGCTCGTAATTGCCCGAGGTCGCGGTGGCCTCACCCTCGCGCAGTTGGACCGTACCGAGGATGCGGTCACCGTGAAAAGGATCGCGCACGCCGATCCCCCAACCGGTCCGCCCGGCGCCGGGGACGCCATGCGCGCGGAGGTTGCCGCCCAGGTTGATCAAAAAATCGGTTTCGCTCGCCGCGCGCAGCCGGTCGTAGGCCAGATCGACCGCGTAACCCTTGGCGATGCCGCCGAGATCCAGCCGCATCCCCGGCCGCGCCAGGGCGGCTGCGGGGGCGGCCGGGTCCGTGAGGTCCAGACGGACATGCCGCCATCCGACCCGTTCAAGCGTTTCGGTGATCGCGGCGGCGGCGGGCGGATGGGTCACGGACCCGCTGCGGAAACCCCACAGCGTCATCAGCGGACCGACGGTGGGATCGAACGCGCCGCCCCCCGCTTTGGCCATGTCGAGCGCGTGGCGGAGGACAGCCGCAACGTGGCTGTTAACCGGCACGGGAGTCGGATCACCGGCTGCGGCGTTGACCGCATTCAGAACGCTGTTCGTGAGGAAGATCGAGAGGTCGCGCTCGATCTCGGCGAATGCCGTGCCGACCGTTTCGCGCAACCGCTGCACACGCGCCGACTGACCGGCCGGGGCCGAGACAGCGGCGGTCGTCCCCATGCACAGCCACTGCACGGATTGGGGCGGCGGCGCTGACTTTCCGCGCGCACAGCCCGACGCCGCCAGCAGGAGGATGGCCACTAGCAGACGGGCCGCCGCGGATCGGCAGGCACTCGCGACACCAGGGAGAGCGACAGGAACAATCTGGGGCCAATTCAGGCGGTCCGGACGTGCTACCCGCCCCACACAAAAGGCTTTTCCGCCGGTATCGGGGCCCTCATTCCGTCCGGGGAAATCTTGCGCATTAAGTGGATAATCCTTATTCATGGTGGCTCCTGAAGACGGACGGAAGGCCCGGCGCTGGTCGGGTCCCCCACTGAAATCTCTGTCCCAGCTTTCTCGTTGTGTGTTGGATGTTGAGCGTGGGTTCAGGAAAACGCCTGACTCTCCGTCTGCGCCGCCACCGGCAGCGGAAACTTGGAAGCGAGATAAAGCGGATAATAGTGGCGTGCGAGACTCCTGTCGCTTCCGGCGTTGCGCCCGCTGAACACCGCGCTGAAAGCGGGTTTGTACTTGTCCGCAAAGGATCTCAGGCTTTTGGCCTGGGTTACCCAGCCCGACTTGACTTCAACCGGGACAACGGCGCCGTCCACATCCGTGATGAATTCCACTTCCGCCGTGCCTTCCCTCCAACACGCCAGGTTGGTCCTGTTCCCGGCCCGGAACGTCTGGGCTACAACGTTCTCCGCATAGTAACCCTTATAGGTTCCAAAATCATAGTCGAGCAGGGCTTTTGCCGGCAGACGGCTGAGCGCGCCGAGGATCCCCACGTCAAACACGAACAGCTTGAACGCATTCTCCTTCGTGTAGGCGGAAAAGGGCAGTTGGCCGCAATTGGCGATGGGAAGACGAATCACGAGTCCCGACGCTTCCAACCAGTCGATCACCCCTGCCATCCGCTCATAGCCCTTGATGCCGGGCAGTACATCCTTGAAGACGAACTTCTGCGCGGCGCCGCTCTGATCGCGGCCGATCTGCGCCGGGACACTGCGCCACAGGCGTTCGAGATGCATCGCGTTCTGCTTGCCGCAATGCTTCGCCATATCCGCAATGTAATCGGATATCAGGCGGGTCTGGATGCTTCTGACATCCTGAAAAGCGGCGTACGGATCCTCGCGTTTCATCAAGAACGCGGCGACCACTTCCGGCAAACCTCCCGTCACCAGATAGAGCTTGAATTCATCCCACAGCCTCTGGTGCAGCGCCGGCGAAAGGGGGGCAAGCTCGGTGATCCCGGCAAAGGCATTCTGAAGGATCGGGCTCTCCCCCGCCAGAAGAAACTCCTCGAACGTCAGCGGAAACATGTGCAGCTCATCCACCTTCCCGACAGGAAACGAGCACTCCCCAAGATGAACCCCGAGAAGCGACCCTGCCGCGCAGACCGCCAATTCAGGCATCTCCTCCGAAAAGTATTTGAGACTGGTCAACGCGCGGGGACATTGCTGTATCTCGTCCAGAACGAGCAAATCCGTATGGCGGTTGATCGGAGCCTCCAGCATCAGAGAAACATCTCGGATGACGCCCGTCGGACTCAGGTCCCCCGAAAACACGGACACGAACCGGGCCATCTCCTCAAAATTGACATAATGGACCCTGCCGAAACAGGTTCTTCCGAATTCCTTGAGGATAAAGGTCTTTCCAACCTGCCGTGCCCCCTGCAAAAGCAGCGGCTTGCGGCCAACGCGTTCTTTCCACGCCTTCAGACGATCCAGTATGGCTCTTTTCATGCTGCAAGTATATCACGATTCCGTGATTTTCTCATAGAACTTTATTTCACGAGGCCCTTGTCAGAGCCCGCAAGACCGGGTTCGATTCAGTTTCGTTACACGTCCATCCGATGGCCGACCTTCACGACGTAAACTACCAGGACGTCGGCGTGGATCTCGTAGAGCACGCGGTACACTTCACAGCGAAGGCGGTACTTCTCTGCACCGCCCGGCGAAGTCTTGCGCAAAAAGTGGATAATCCTTATTCATGGTGGCTCCTGAAGACAGACAGAAGGCCCGGCCCAAATGGCGCTAAGTAAAGCGATGCTTCCGATCATAATCCTAATCGTAATCGTAATCGTAATCGTAATCCACTCTCCACCAGGAGATTAAGATTAGGATTAGGATTAAGATGGCAATAGCCCCTTAACTTAGCGCGATTCAGGCCCGTCTCTTGTCGGGGCGCCGTTATCTATGTCCTTTTGGACTTCTCTTGGGTTCTCCGTGTTCCTCTGATCCAGACGCTGCGAAAGGGCATCGAGTTTTTGGAGAATCGCATTCATTTTCTCATCTTCTTGTTTGGCGTCTTGATGTACAAAGAAGGATGCAATCGTCGCCGTGAACGTGCCAAACAGGGCTACTCCTGCAATCATCAAGACTGCCGCCACAAAGTGGCCCACGGTCGTCTTCGGATAGACGTCTCCATAGCCCACGGTCGTCACAGTCGCAAGCGACCACCAGAGAGCATCTTCCGCACTCCTGATGGTCGAGTCGGGAGCGGTTTCGACATTCAGGACGGCAATTGACGAAAACACGATCAACACGAATGTGATAAGCGCGACTGTGGCAAGCGTCCCTCGTGCTCGATTCTCAAATAGGTGCTTGACGATGACGCGCGTTGATCGGACCCCCCGGAGGAGACGCAAAATCCTGACAATACGGGCCACCCGTCCGAGGCGGAGAAAGGGCAGACTCGGGATGCTGGAAATGAGGTCAATCCACCCCCACTTGAGATAACTCCATTTTCGCTTCGCTGCCTTCAACTGAATCAAGAAATCCGCCGCAAACACCGCACACACGGCCACATCTACGGCATTCAACAACCGAGACACTTCTGGCGGCAGAGAGAATACCGTTTCCACAAGCAGAACAAGCAGGACATAGATCGATAAAAACAACATCAGGCATTGCCACGTTGAGATTTTGATCTGTTTCGACTCATCCATTGGCGACTCCTTGTCGCACGTTCTCTTCGACAAGCGCACGCTCCTTCGCCAAGGTTAGTCTGTATGCCTCGGCCTTGGCGACCTTGGTAAATTCGACGACTTTATTGTGGTGCGTTCTCACCACTTCCTCTATTTCGTCAAGGGAGACGAACGGAAGGCCCGTCCCTTGTCCGGCCTCCGATCTGACGGGTGCCTCACTTGGCGAGAGATTGCACCTGTTCTGGCGGTACTGGATGCGTTAATTCTATTATGCTTGACGTACCGTCAGGCACTAGCTGGCATGTCTTCTTTCTTGCTCGGTTCCACTGCCTGACCGTCTTGGTTCAGGAGTTGAGCGGCGGAAGTGTCTTCATCCTTTTGGGGTTCCTGCGGTTGCTCCGATGTCTTGTCAGTTCCTGCCTCTCGGGGACGCCGTGCCGTCTTATTGTAAAACCGGCGCACACGCGTCTGTGCCTTTGTCGCCTCATCCCCTTCCAATACATCCCGTTTCAGGACTTCGTTTGTCAGAACCAGCACGATTTCTTCGGATGTCACCAAGAAGCCGTCTGACAGTTTGCGGAGTTCACGACGGATGACGCCTAAGACTTCATCGTTGAGAATGAGGGCACCTATCACAAATCGATTGACGGTCAGAATCTTCTCGCGGAACGCCTCGCGGGCGTCTTTGCCCAATCCTTCTTTGCAGACAATGAAAAGTTTATCCAAGTGCTCGTCGTTTTTCGTGTCGAGTTCGGCAAAAGTGAACTCGCACACTAAATCGTAATTGATCGGTTGTTCAAATCGAATCTTGTAAATCCGCCAGACTATACCGTTTGTCAGAATCACCCACGGAGCGCCGTTGTTTGCGCCGTATTCAATTGCCTGGCGCAGGTGCCCTTCTTTCAACGTAAGGCCGATTGCTTTGGCCTCGATCATGAACTCAATCTTGTTGTCTATCTTGATGGCAATGTCGCAGAAAGTCCCTCGGACGGCAAATTCACTCGTTACATCGAGATACTTGTCATAGCCAAAAATATCCGACAGCATGTCTTTGATGATGGAGACCGTATCAGCTTCATTCACGTCGCGGTCTTTGGCGATCTGTAGCACCTTCTGATACTTCGTTATTGCTCGCACGAGCCTCTCCGATACACGTTTCGGCATCATCGTTTGTTCCTCCTGTTTTTGTTCGAGTTGATAAACAATCGCTTTCAGGTCGGCACTTGCCTAGCCGGGTCAAATGAATGCCAAAACCGGTCTAACGCAACGATCTCATGGCGCGAATGTTGGCAGATACCGGGTGAAACGTCAAGTTTAGTGAATGGGTTGTTGCGATTCAGTTTCGGTACACGTCCCTCCGATGGCCGACCTTCACCACGCAAACCACCAGGACGTCATCGTGGATCTCGTAGAGCACGCGGTACACGCCACAGCGAAGTCGGTACTTCTCTGCAC
>JBIJDW010000074.1:0-10115 GCA_044343885.1 Kiritimatiellia bacterium | reverse complement strand
GTCCGGTATGCACTGGCGCTTCAAAAATGCAGCAGCCATGTGCGCACTCGTCTCACGCTTCCGATCCAACCTCGCGGCCGCCTAACCATCAACTAAAGTGAATCGCACCCATCAACACGCGCGCCTTGACAATCAGGGTGCAAAACAGGGATACTTCCATTTGTCTAAAGGGTGTGAGGATCGGGTGTTCGCCGGTGCGTGGCAGGTTGGCGGGAGAGGCGAACGGTTCTGAACGGATTTCCGAGGCACAATGAAACAACTTGATTTATGCGGCACGTGGACCTTCTCAAAGGAGGGGTCGAAGCCGTCGTGGCGCGGGAATGTCCCCGGTTGCGTGCATACCGATTTGCTGGCGGCGGGTGAAATTGAAGATCCGTTCTATCGGGACAACGAGTCGGGCCTTCAGTGGATCAGCCGTGAGAACTGGGTGTATGAGCGGACGTTCCAGATGGAAGACTGGAGCGCGTTTGACCGGGTACTGCTTCGCTGCGAGGGGTTGGACACGATCGCGACCGTGACGCTCAACGGCACTGAACTCGGCACGACCGACAACCAGTACCGAACGTGGGAGTTCGACGTCAAGGGCTTCATCACCACGGGGCGCAACACCCTCCGCATTCGTTTCGAATCGCCCCTGGCCTACATCGAGCAGCGGGCCGCAGGCGAGCGGGCTCTGCCCGGCTGGGCGCCGCCGCAGGAAACAGCGTGCCGCCCCTGGATACGAAAGTCGCCATGCAGTTTCGGCTGGGACTGGGGACCGGTGCTGACGAGTTCCGGCATCTGGCGGCCGTTGGAGATCGTGGCCTTTAACACCGCCCGGATCACCGATCTGCAGGTGCGTCAGGACCACTCCCGCATCAAGCAGGGCGTGGTCGGCCTCGACATTGACGGCGTCGCGGAGATCGGTCCGGCGGGTGACGCCGAGGCGCTCGACGCCCATGCGCGGGTCTATTATAAGGGATCGGTGATCGCCGCAGCCCGCGGCAAATGGACGGATGGCCGGACGCATCTGCACATCGATGTGCGTAACGCGCAACTGTGGTGGCCCGCCGGCATGGGCGACCAACCGTTGTACGAGGTGACGCTGGATGTGGAGCAGCAGCGCGCTCATGTCGCGCACGCCTCCCGCCGCGTCGGCCTGCGGACGTTGCGGCTGGATCGCCACGAGGATGCGTGGGGGGAGTCATTCCAGTTCGTGATCAATGACATCCCGTTTTTTGCCAAGGGCGCCAATTGGATTCCGGCTGACGCCTTCGTCGTCCGCATCTCCCGGGTGGAGTATGCCCGCCTCATCAAAGCCGCCGCCATGGCCAACATGAACATGCTCCGCGTCTGGGGCGGCGGCATCTACGAGAACGACTCTTTTTACGATTTGTGCGACGAATACGGCCTCTGCGTCTGGCAGGACTTCATGTTTGCCTGCGCGACCTATCCCGCGTTCGACGAGGCCTGGATGGCCAACGTCCGGATCGAGATCGAGCAGAACGTCCGCCGCCTGCGCCACCACCCCTCCATCGCGCTCTGGTGCGGCAATAACGAGATGGAGCAGGGGCTGGTGGGCGATACGTGGAGCCTCGGTCAGATGAGCTGGGAGGACTATGGCGCCCTGTTTGACCGCCTCATCGCCGAGGTGGTGGCGGAGCAGGATCCGCAGCGTGACTACTGGCCTAGCAGTCCTCATACCCCACCGCCGGGCGACCGGAAGAATCATGCGGATCCCACGCGCGGAGATGCGCACCTGTGGGACGTTTGGCACGGCCGTCAGCCCTTCGAATGGTACCGCACCACGCAGCACCGGTTTTGCAGCGAATTCGGATTCCAGAGTTTTCCGGAACCGCGCGCGGTGGAACGATACACCGCGCCAGGCGACCGCAACATCACCAGCCCGGTGATGGAAAGACATCAGCGCAGCGGCATCGGTAACGCAGTGATCATGCACTATCTGCTCGACTGGTATCGTATGCCGGTCGGTTTTGAGAACACGCTGTGGCTGAGCCAGATTCAGCAGGGAATGGCGATCAAGTATGCCGTGGAGCACTGGCGGCGTAACCGGCCGCGCTGCATGGGCGCCCTGTACTGGCAGCTCAACGACTGCTGGCCGGTGGCGAGCTGGGCGTCGATCGATTACGAGGGCCGATGGAAGGCACTGCATTACATGGCGCGCCGCTTCTATGCGCCGTTGCTCGTGTCGGGCGTCGAAAAGCCCGAGGACGGTACCGTGGACATTCATGCGGGCAACGACCTGCTCAAGCCCTTCACGGGAAAACTGGCTTGGCGGGTCACGCGCGTCGACGGCAAGGTCGTTCGCAGCGGCACGCTGCCGGTGATGATCGCCACCGGCACCACCGCCCTGCAGACGACGCTGGAGCTGGCGGACTTGATTGCCCAATACGGCGTGCGCGACCTGATCGTGTGGCTGACGATGCTCGACGGCGAGGGCGCGGCCGTCTCGTGGAACGTGGTGACCTTCTGCCGTCCCAAGCACCTCGAACTGCATCAGCCGAATCTCAAGGTCGAGATCCGCGCCTGGGACGATAACAGCTATGCCGTCACCCTGTCGTCCAAGGTGCCGGTGCTGTGGCTGTGGGCTTCGCTCACGGGCATCGAGGCCAAGTACGACGACAATTTCATTTGCCTGGAACCGGCGCGGCCGATGCGCATCCGGGTGACGCCAGTCGCTCGGATGAAGCTGGACGATTTCCGCGAGGCACTCGTTCTGCGGTCGGTCTGGGACACCTATCAGGATGCGTGCACCGCCGCGCCCGCCCCCGCCCCCGCGCCGCTGAACCGGGTGGCCCTGCTGGCGCGGCGGGTGGCTGCCGAACAGGAAGCGAAAAAGAAAGTTGGCAAGACGGTTCGCAAACGGAAAACGGGTTAAAGGAAGGAACAGATGAGTAAGCAGACGAGTAAGCAGGCGGCGTATGCAATCGGTGTGGATTACGGCACGAACAGTTGCCGGGCCTTGTTGGTGAACGTGGCCGATGGCGTGGAGGTGTCCACGGTCGTGTTTCCCTATCCGACCGGCGAGGCGGGGATCATCCTCGATCCGAAGGATCCGAATGTCGCGCGGCAGAATCCGCAGGATTACATCGACGGCTTCATCCACACGGTCGCCACGGTGGTGCGCGACGCGACCAAGAAGATCAATGGATTTTCTCCCGAACAGGTCGTCGGCATCGGCGTGGACACCACGGGTTCAACGCCGCTGCCGGTGAACGCCGACGGCATTCCGCTGGCGATGACCCCGAAATTCCGCAAGCACCCGGCGGCGCAGGCGTGGCTGTGGAAGGACCACACGGGTTGGGCCGAGGCGGCGCGCATCACCGAGACGGCCCGCAAGGCGGGCGTCCCGTATCTAGCCAAGTGCGGCGGCACCTATTCCAGCGAGTGGTTCTGGTCCAAGATCTGGCACTGCGAACAAACCGCGCCCGAGGTGTTCGACGCCGCCCATACCTGGGTCGAACTGTGCGATTTCGTCCCGGCGTTCGTGACCGGCAACATGAAGCCCGAGCGGATCGCGCGGTCGATTTGCGCGGCCGGGCACAAGGCGATGTACGGCAAGGCCTGGGGCGGACTTCCCTCCAAGGCGTTCTTGAAGAAGCTCTCGCCGAAGCTGGCGGCGCTCCGCGACCGGTTGTACGAGACCACGATGGCGTCGGACGAGATCGCGGGCTTTCTCACCGAGGATATGGCCCGCGCGGTCGGTTTGCCGTCCGGCGTTCCGGTCGCCGTGGGCGCCTTTGACGCGCATCATGGCGCGGTCGGGGCGGGAATCAAACCGGGGCGGCTGGTGAAGATCATCGGCACTTCGACGTGCGACATCCTGGTCGCGCCGGAGCAGGCCGCGATCGCCGACATTCCGGGCGTGTGCGGTCTCGTCCCCGGTTCGGTCGTTCCCGGCATGATCGGCCTCGAGGCCGGACAGTCCGCCGTCGGCGACATCTTTCTCTGGTTCGCGCGCAACGGCTGTCCGGCCGAGTACCGCCGGGCCAGCGATGGCGATTCGATCGCCGCGCTCGGAAAAGCGGCCGCTGGACAGAAGCCGGGCGCGTCGGGGCTGGTCGCGCTGGATTGGAACAACGGCAATCGCACGGTGCTGGTCGATCCGCTGCTCAGCGGCCTGATGGTGGGGCAGACGCTCCACACGACGGCGCCCGAGCAGTTCCGCGCGTTGGTCGAGGCCACGGCTTTCGGCGCCTGCACGATCATCCGACGCTTTGAGGAGTATGGCGTCACGGTCAGCGAAGTAGTTAACTGCGGCGGCATTGCCGAGAAGAGTCCGTTCCTGATGCAAATCTACGCGGATGTCTGCAATCGGCCGATGCGGATCAGCCGGTCGGCGCAAACCTGCGCGCTGGGCGCGGCGATCTTCGGCGCGGTGGCGGGCGGCGCCTACCGCACCACGGCGGCGGCGCAGAAGGCGATGACCGGCGTCAAGGACGTCGTCTACAAGCCCATCGCGGCCCACGTCAAGGTTTACGCGGAACTGTACGAGGTGTACCGCTCGCTGCACGACGGATTCGGCAAGACGGGGTTGCATCCCGATCTGGAGGGTGTGATGAAAACGCTCATCGCCATCCGCCAGAAGGCGAGGCAGGCTTGAGAAGTAAAAGGAGTTTCGATCCTATCGGCCTTATCGATGGGATCGACAAGGCTGGAGGAAACTATGCTTGATTCCCTCAAACAAGAAGTGTTCGAGGCCAATCTGGACTTGGTCAAGCACGGGCTGGTGATCCTGACGTGGGGGAACGTCAGCGCGATCGACCGGCGTTCGGGCCGGGTGGTGATCAAGCCCAGTGGCGTGGCGTACGACGCGATGAAGGTCGGGGACATGGTCGTCACCGACCTCGACGGCCGGGTCGTGGAGGGCGCGCTGCGCCCTTCCTCCGACCTGCCGACGCACGTGGCGCTGTACCGCGCGTGGCCGGACATCGGCGGCGTGGTGCACACCCATTCGTGCCACGCGACGATGTTCGCGCAGGCGTGCCGCGAGATTCCGTGCCTGGGTACGACCCATGCCGATCACTTTCACGGCCCGGTTCCGGTGACGCGCATGCTGACCGAGGCCGAGGTGACGGGCGACTACGAGGCCAACACCGGCGCGGTGATCATTGAGCGTTTTCGTGCGCTCACCCCGGCGCATGTGCCGGCCGTGCTGGCCGCCAACCACGGACCTTTCGCTTGGGGCGCGAGCGCCCGCGAGGCGGTGCACAACGCCGTCGCGCTCGAAGCGGTGGCCCGCATGGCGCTCGGCACGCTTCAGCTCAACCCCGGCATCGGACCGATCCCGCCCTATGTCCTTGAAAAACACTTTGGCCGGAAGCACGGCCCGAACGCCTATTACGGACAAGCTCGATAACATGAACACACGTCGTTGCTTATCTGCCTTTCCGTCTCGCGGCCTGCTCTGCGGGGTCTGCCTGTCCCTGCTGCTGGTGAATGCCGGCTGCCGCACCACGCCGCCAGTGGAGTCAGCGGTGGCGACGATCACCCGCGAGCTGACGGTCACCAACGAGGCGGGCGTGGTGGTCAGTGGCCGCGATGTGGCCTATGAGGACATGGCTTTGCTGGTCGAAACGATCCTGCTGGTCAAGCAGAGTTATGTGGATGAGCGTCCGTTTCGCGAACTGCTCTATGGCGCGATCGACGGCATGCTGGTCTCGCTCGACCCGCACAGCGCGTTTCTCCAGCCTGCGTCCTATAATGCGCTGCAAGAGGAGACCCACGGATCGTTCTGTGGGATCGGCATCACGATCGGCGTGCAGAACGGCATGCTCACCGTCATTGCGCCGATCGAGGATTCGCCAGCCTTTCGTCAGGGGCTGCACTCGGGCGACCGCATCGCGGCGGTCGAGGGGTCCGCGACCCGCGGCATGACGGTCGATCAGGCCATCAACCGCCTGCGGGGCGCGCGCGGCACGCCCGTGACGCTCACCATCCACCGCGAGGGCGCCGAGCCGAGGGACGTGACTATCGTGCGTGACGAGATCCGGCTGACCAGCGTCAAGGGCGCGCGGCTGCTCGAAGGCGACATCGGCTATATCCGCATCACTCAATTCGGAGAAAAGACCCCCGCCGAGTTCACCGAGGCGCTACGCAGCTTGCGCGCGCAGAATCTCAAGGGGCTGGTCCTCGACCTGCGGGGGAATCCGGGTGGGTTGCTCGAATCGGCAGTGGCGGTGACGCAGCACTTCCTGCCGGAGGGCACGACGGTCGTGAGCATCCGTGGCCGTCAGGGCACCTCGCAGGAGCGGGTGTTTCGCGCGCTGGGCCGCGACCACGATGCGACGCTGCCGCTGGCGGTGTTGATCAACCGCGGCAGCGCCAGCGCGTCGGAGATCGTCGCCGGCGCCCTGCAGGATCACGCCCGTGCCGTGATCGTGGGCGAGACCTCATTTGGCAAGGCCTCCGTTCAGAATGTGATCCCCACCCGGACCCGGCCGTCATGCGCGGTGAAACTCACGACCGCCCATTATTTCACGCCGCTGGGCCGGCTGATTCATGGCAAGGGGATCGTGCCGGGCGAGGTCGTTCCCCTGAAGCAGGAGCAGTGGCGCCAGGTGCAGCTCAAGCGGCTGTACGAGGAGATGCCCGACGCCTTCCCGGCCGCCGCGCGCGAACCGGTGGGCGAGGCCGCCGACACCCAGTTGGAACGGGCCCTCGCGCGGTTGCGCCCGGCACCGGCTGGCGGCGCTCAGGAAGCAGGGGTATCGAAAGAGAAACAGGAAGCGAGTCCCGTTACCACCGTCCCAGCCGAATAACCAACCAGGCCCCACACCATGACACTTCTAGGTATAGAAACTTCCTGTGACGAGACGGCGGCGGCGGTGGTGCGCGGCGGGCGGGAGGTGCTGTCGAGCGTGGTCTACAGCCAGATCCCCTTGCACCAGCCGTATGGCGGCGTCGTGCCCGAGATCGCCTCGCGCAGCCATGTCGAGAAGATCGGCGCGGTGATCCGGGAGGCGGTCGAAGGCGCGGGCACGGGCTGGGGCGGCATCGACGCGGTCGCCGTGACCTACGGGCCGGGGCTGGCCAGCTCGCTGCTGGTGGGACTTTCGGCCGCCAAGGGTTTGGCGGTGGCGCTCGGCAAGCCGCTGATCGGCATCAACCACATCGAGGCGCACGTCCATTCGGTGTTTCTCTCGCCCGGCGCGCCGGAACCGGCGGAGGCCCTTCCGATGCTGGCCCTCGTGGTGTCGGGCGGCCACTCCTGCCTGATCGATAGGCCAGCCATCGGCTCGTACACCGTGATCGGCCAGACTCTGGACGATGCGGCCGGCGAGGCTTTTGACAAGGCGGCCAAGTTGCTGGGACTCGGTTATCCCGGCGGACCGGCGATCGACCGCGCCGCACGCGGGGCCGCACCGCGTCCGGGTCTCGACTTTCCGCAGGGGCGCGTGCAGCCGGACAATCCCGGGCTGTGCGGGATGCGGGCTGATCTGTGCGTGAGTTTCAGCGGACTCAAGACCGCACTGCTCTATCGGCTGCGCGAACAGCCGCCGCAGGGCGAAGACGACGTTTGTGCGATTGCCGCTGCCTATCAGGAGGCGATCGTGGCGGCGCTGGCCGAACGCTGCGACCGGGCCCTGGAGTGCGGGCGTTACCGCTACCTGGCGGTCGGCGGCGGCGTCTCCCTCAACCGATCTCTGCGCGAGCGGCTGCAGACCGTGGCGGCGCGCCGGGGGGTCGGTTTGCTACTGGCTGAGCCCCGCTACTGCGGCGACAACGCCGCGATGATCGCCGGGCTGGCGGGAGCGGGCGGCGGCATTCGCGGCGGCCAGACCCTCGCCCTCGACGCCGTGCCAAGCCTGGCAATAGAATACAATTGACTGTATATACATGCGCAGGGATACACACCAGCAACATGGCGCTATCGAGTAGGACCCTATCGTATTTTTTTTGCTCTGGATGAGTCCGAGCGCCTGGTGTTCGTTCTATCGATCGATGATCGAAAGGATGCGTACAGATAATCCGGAAGGGAAACAAGGCATTCCAACAGAATGAACCGAGGAGGATGACACCCGCCGAGCATTGCTGCTTCGCGGGTTGACATGCGATATGCCTTACAGTATAGCAAGAAAAAATAGAGCAGTAAGGAAATCAACCGACATGGTCACAGCCTCATTGACAAGCAAAGGTCAGATTACTATTCCTAAGACCGTCCGAGATACTCTGCGCCTTCACACCGGCGATCGGATTGTGTTCATCGTGCAGGGTGAAGTCGAAGCCATTATGCGGCCGGCCACGCGCACGGTGGATCAGGTCTTTGGTCGCCTGCACAAATCCGGTCAGGCGCGAAAGACCGTGGCCGAAATGAATCAGGCCATTGCCCGGCGAATGCAGGCGAGACAATCATGATTGCGCTCGACACGAATATCCTCGTCCGATATTGAAATTCGAGAAGGATCAAGTGCTCCACCGGCTCCTATTCGAAGGCCGCAAAAACCAGTTGGATGTTTCCGATCTTCTCATTGCCCTGAGCGCACAATCTTGCGGCTGCACGGAAGGACTCACTTTCGACAAAAAGGCCACCTCTTTTCCGTTTTTCCGTTTGCTGACACACACCGGGACGTAGTATTCCGGGCCTTGGTTGCAAACAGCAACCGTCATACACTTGCCGCACGAGGCATAAAACGCTATTCGTTATGTGAGACGGGGATTATGAATTTTTTTATGCTCGCTCTGCTTTGCCTCTTGATTCCGGCGTGTGCGACATTACCGCCCGAAGAATACGCGGTGCCTGTCACCAATTGGTTTCACATGAACACGATTACGAAACAGTGCATTGTGTCAGTTAGCACCAACACGACCAGCAGTCTTTCACCGGACGGGCAGTGGGTGGCCATAACAAAGGGACCGACCTTGTACGTCGCGAATGGCATGACGAACAAGAAAACCTTGGTGTTGAATACACCAACCACTCTTGAGTTCTTCTGGTGTCCGGGCGCGGCGAACACCCGGTTGATCTACTCAACTGGTCCGAGCAATGAAACGGACACATACGTATTCAACCCGGCTACGAACGTCCACACACTCATCTCAAAGGAGGCAACTGCCTTCGCTTCAAACAGCGGCTCCGTACACTCAATACCCATTGCCTGTTCACCCGACAACCGCCGGGTACTTCTGCGAATTGTGGCTCAAGGCTTTAGCGAGACCTATTTCAGCGTGTCAACGGAAACAGGAGCGGTTATCGTAAAGTACAAGGACAAGAACCGCATTCCCTATCAATGGTGGAGATAGTAGCACATAAACCCAGTGATATATGCTGAACTCTGTTTCTGCAGCCCGTCAGGCTGACCCCATTGCGGATCAGCGGCGGATGCGGGCGAGGAGTTCGTCGCGTTTGCGGATCATCAGGTCGCTGGTTTTGGCTTCGACGTTGAGGCGGACGAGCGGCTCGGTGTTGGAGCAGCGAACGTTGAACCACCAGTCGGCGTACTCCACGGAGACGCCGTCTAGTTCAAACAGGTTGCCGTCGGCATAGGCCGTCTTGATGCTGGCGAGGATCGCCCGCGGGTCACCGGTGACGTGGGTGTTGATCTCGCCGCTGGCGCAATAGACGCGCAGGGGGGCGATGAGCGCCGAGAGCGGTTTGCCGGCGCGGCTGACGATGTTGGCGATCGAGAGGACGGCGAGCGCCGACGACTCGGTGGTGTAGTTGTCCTTGAAATAGTAGTGTCCCGACAGCTCGCCTGCGAACAGCGCGTCGTGCTCACGCATTTGCTGCTTGATGAAGGCATGGCCGACGCGCGACATCATCGGCGTGCCGCCCGCCGCGCGAATCGTCTCCTTGACGATCCACGACGATCGCAGGTCGTAGAAGATGACGCCTTTTCGCGTGGAGAGAATGTCCTGGGCGATGAGCGCGGTGACGAGATCCATGGGGATCACCGCTCCGGTTTCATCCACAAAGCCAACGCGGTCGGCGTCGCCGTCGAACGCCGCGCCGAAGGCATAGCCACCGCCGCGAACCCGTTCCTGGAGGGCTTCGAGCGTCTCCACGTTCAGCGGGTTCGCCTCGTGATTGGGGAACGTGCCGTCGGGCTTGTCAAACAGCGCGTCGATGCGCAACAACCCCTTCAGCGTCTTGGCCTCCCAGATGCCCATGCCGT
>JBIJDW010000073.1:0-10133 GCA_044343885.1 Kiritimatiellia bacterium | reverse complement strand
CGAAAATGGTGCTGGAACTGCTTCCGGATCTCCGGGAGGTCGTGGGCGTGGCGCCGGGAAATTACTACTACGCCATGCTGTTCGGCCTGCCCGCCGTCCGCTACGCCCGGACGGTGCAGCGCGACGGGGGCGCCCGTGTCAAGCGCATACAGGTGCC
The DNA here is from genome assembly GCA_044343885.1 of Kiritimatiellia bacterium. Classification (GTDB taxonomy): domain Bacteria; phylum Verrucomicrobiota; class Kiritimatiellia; order RFP12; family JAAYNR01; genus VGWG01. The sequence goes on along the minus strand of JBIJDW010000073.1, from coordinate 9,976 downwards.
GTGAGGACGCGCTTAACATGTTGAATCATCGAACCATACAAGGGGCAGGCGCCATACCCGCCACAGGCGAACCGGATGCTCTGGCGCCGTTGTTGGATGAATTGCATGCGGCGGTCGCGCAACAGCGCGGGCACAAGGCGCTCGGGCTGGCCAAACTGCTGCGAAAACATCCCGCCTACGGCCCGCAACACACCGCGCTCGTGGCCCGCGCCTACGAAGTTCGTATGGCCGAAATGCTCGCGTCCGGGCAGCATAAGTCTGCGCAGGAGTTGCTGCAGGTGCTGACCGTGCAACAGCCAGAGGTCGCCGCGTTGATTTCCAGCCGTCCGGCCCTGCTTGTCGAACTGGGCGGAGGGGGAGGCAAACTGCTGGCCCGGTATGGACTGGACGCGGCGTTGACCGAAGCGATCGACACGTGTATCCGCCGCGATTGCCGCGATCCGCGCCCGCTGGCCCGGCACCCCCACCTGATGGAGGCGCATCCGTTAAAGGTGGCGGCCGCTGCCATCTTGAAGGCGTGGGAGGAGATCGAGAGCGGTGCCAGCGCCGAGGCGTACGCGCGACTCCCGGAGGTTGTCGGCCGGCGCTCGCCGTTCATCGCCTGGCGGCTATTCATCCAGGCCTTGCAAGCCGCGTATGCAGGCCACGATGCGGAAGTGCCCGCCTTTCTGGACCGGATCGCAGCCGATAGCGCCGTGCGTCCCCTCGCCGATATCCTGCGCCGCATCCTGGCTGGCGAGCCACCGCGGACCCCACGCGAAAGGATCCTGCACACGAAGCTCGTTGCGCCGTCGCTGCATGGGACACTGGTGCAAATCGACCAGCATCTGGCAGCCGGAGAGTTAACCGAGTCGCGACGGATTTTCGATGAGCTGGTCCGCCAGCCGATCTGGACAGAACGGAAACAACTGTTCGGCGAAATGGCCGCGCGTTATCTGTTGGCCGCCACCCCTGCGATCGACCGGATCTGCAAGGAGCGCGGATCGTTCAATAAAGCGGACGAACTATTTCTATCCTTCCGGCAAAATCCGCAGTTCACGGCAAGTATGGCCAAATTCATGTACTGGGACGATCACGATTGTGCCGAGGACTGGGAGCTTGTCCTCCAGCACAGCAAGCCGCCGCCGCTGGCCATGGCACTGATCTATGACCGGTTGGCCACGATCCGCCTGACGCGGGAAGAGGACGATTCGGATGACGACGCGTTCGACGACGAGTTCGAGATACATGATCCCGATGCCGATGTCGATGCTGGCCGCCAAGTCGAGAAACTATGGCAAAAGAGCGTGCAGATTTATCCCTTGCGCGAAACGTTTGTTCACTGGCACGCGGCAATGCAGCGTTGCAAGGGGGACGATGAAGCCGCTCTTCAGGCGTGGATCAAGGCCTTCCCGGAGGATGTCACGCCGCTGTTGGAGTTGACCGCGCTTTTCCGATCCAATCGAACGCCCCAGAAGGCCTTGTCCATGTTCAAACGGCTGGAAAGCGTGGCGCGCGGTCGGCCCGAAGTAGAGGCCCTGCGGCCGCTGCTGCGCCTCGACAGCGCCGCCGGGCGACTGGCCCGCCGGATGTATGCCGCCGCAGAAAAGGATCTGGACGAAATCGCCCCGAATGCGCCGGAGTTCATTCGGGTCGTCTGCGCCACGCTGCGATGGATTTGCGCCTCGCGGAGCGGTGGCGAGGTGGCGGCGCGACGCGCGGCTTGGGAGGCTGCCGGACATCCGATCTGGGCGTGCCAAGCCGTATGCGTGCTGGAGAGTCAGTGGCGTGCGGAGGTGTCGGCGGAGTTGACCGAAATCGATGCACGTCTAACGGCACAGGCCCGGTCAGCACCCGCGCAATTAGTGTTTGATTTCGCCAAACTGGCCGAACAGCCGGATGCGGTCTGGTCCTTGAAGCGCCGGTTTCCCTGCGATGCGGTCATCGTTGCCGCCTGTCGGGATCGCTCGGCAGACGCGGATTCGGTGTGGTCTCTCCTGCAAGGTCTTTTCAATCCTTATGTTTTGTCCCAACCGGAAGCACGCGCGCTTTTCTGGGCGCTGACCGGTAACGGCCTGGCACGGCGCGATGCGCGGACGCCGGAGTACCTCGCCTACCGCGCGCTGCTCTACGATCCGTTGTTCATGCCGCCCGACGACAAGCCGAATTTCGATGCGCTCGTTGACCGTGTGGATGAATGTCTGGCGGTGGCGCACCACGTGGCTCATGCATCAGGACGCATGGAGGCGGTGCAGGCCGTCGAGTCCCTGTCCCGCCTCTGTCGTGTGCCTGTCAATCGCAAACGCCAGGAAGCGCGGCTGACCGACACGACCCGCGACCGTTTGCTTGAACAGGAGATCGGAATCAGCGCCTGGGCTGACGTGCCCGGCCGTCTGAAGGAAAAGGTGCGGCACAGCAGCCTTGATATTTTTTCTGAATTCCAACGCAAACTGCGCTCGACTCGCGCGCGAACCTCGTTTCCTGAGACCGGACCGAACACCCACCAGCCGGAGTTGTGGTAACCATGCTTTATCCCTACCTGACCCTGGATGTTCCCGAGACGGCGACCGACGAGGAGGTGCGCCGCGCGTACCTGCAGAAGATTCGCATCTATTCGCCCGAACAGAACCCCGACGAGTTTCAACGGGTGTGCGAGGCGTACGAATTGATTAAAACCGAACTGGCGCGCACCCGGCTGCACCTGTTTGGCATGCCCGATCACAAACCGGGCGCACCCATGGCCGATCTGGTGCCCAAACCGGTCACCGTCGAGCGACACCGAGCTGGAGTAACCCTGTGGATCGAAACGAATACGAACCAACCCTGACGCCGACGGCGAACCTTCCGGATCCCCAAGCGGAATCTGTCGCCGAAACGCTGAGCGACTGGCGCGAGGACATCCTGTCGGATTTCCGCACTTGGCTGTACAGCCTGACGGACGACGAAACGGAATCGTCGGTCGCGGACGAAAGTCCAGATGTGGAATCGACCGACTCGACCTCGGATGCAGACGAGCCGGACGTAGTCGAGCCCGACCGATCCGAGTCGGATGCAGACGAACCGGACGAAGCGGAGCCGGACTTGGAAACGCTGTTCGGTGAACTCGCGGCTCTGCGTCAGGAAACCCGCCTGGTGGGACGCGCCAGCCAGCAGGCGGAACGGCAGCTCGGATCACTGGCCGAGAGCCTGCGCACCGAGTTGCGCGAGCAGAACGAACGGTTGGCGCGCACCACGGCCGACCTGAAAACCCAACTGCCGATCGCCCGGCGCGAAGCACAGGGCGCGGTGCTGACCGAGCTGATCGCCATCCGCGCCGCCCTCGAAGATACGGTCCGGGCCGCCCGCCGGCGCACGCTGCCGTCCTGGCCTTGGCTGGGCGCGGCCCGTCAGTTGCTTCAGGAAGGGGCGACCAGTGCGCAAATGGCTCTCGACAAGGCCGACGATGCCTTGCGTCGCTTGTCCATCGCCTCCGTGGCCGAACCAGGCGATCCCTTTGACCCGAAGTGGATGCGGGCTGTTGCCACCGTGACAGGCTCGGGCCGGCCCGCCGGAACCGTTGTGACCGTCGTGCGCCAGGGTTGGCGGCGCGAAGATCAGGTGTTGCAAACCGCCGATGTGGAGGTATCAAAAGCGTTATGAACGTTAGGAATGCAGATCCCGTGATTGGCATCGACCTGGGAACCACCAACAGCGAAGTGGCCGTATTCGTGGACGGCCGCGTCGAGACCGTTGAGGAGAACGGCACCGCCATCCTGCCGTCCTGCGTCGGACTGGACCCCTCCGGCGCCCTGCTGGTCGGCGTCGAGGCGCGCAACCAACTGGTGCTCTACCCGGACCGGACCGTGCGCTCCGTGAAGCGCAAGATGGGGACGGATGCGCTGCTGACCCTGGGCGACCGCACCTTCCGCCCGCAGGAGATTTCCGCCATGATCCTGCGCCGGCTCAAGGAACGCGCCGAAAAGCGGCTGGGGCGCCCGGTGGCCAAGGCCGTGATCACGGTGCCGGCGCAGTTCAACGATGCGCAGCGCCAGGCCACGCGCGATGCCGGCGCGATCGCCGGCCTCGAAGTTTTGCGCATCATCAACGAACCCACGGCCGCCTGCCTGGCCTACGAAGCCGCGCACAAGCACGGCGCCCGCACGGTCCTGGCCTTCGATCTCGGCGGCGGCACGTTCGACGTTTCCATCGTGCGCATGGAGGGCGACGTGGTCGAAGTGATCGCCAGCCACGGCGACAACCAGCTCGGCGGCGACGATTTCGATGCCGCGCTGGCCGCCAGCATCGCAGACCGCCTCTACAGCCGCCAGGAAAAGCCGGCTTTGCTCACCCCGACGGCCATCCTGCGCCTCAACCGCGCCGCCGAAACCGCCAAGATGCATCTGTCGGACCAGACCTTCGCGCGCCTGATCGAAGACCAACTGCCGACGGAGCGCGGCGGCATGGAATGCATCGACGAGGAGATCAACCGGCTCGCGTTCGAAGATCTGCTTGAGCCATTCCTGGCGCGCATGCTGGCCGCCGTGCATCGCGCACTGGCCGATGCGGGTTTGAAGCCCCGCGAGATCGACGAGATTGTGCTGGTCGGGGGCTCCACCCGCATCCCGGCCGTGCAAAATCTGCTGGAACGCGAATTCGGCAAGCGCCCCCGCACGGACGTACACCCCGACCTGGCCGTGGCCTACGGCGCCGGCGTCATGGCCTCCCGCCTGATGGGCGCGACCGAGCAGCGCATCCTCGTGGACATTACGCCGTACACCTTCGGCACGTCCTGTCTGGGCGAGGTGCGCGGACAATTCTGCGAATACCACTTCGCCGCCGTGATCCGCTCCGGGGCGCCCCTGCCTGTCCGCCGCGCGGAAAGTTTCTACACCTGCTATGACAATCAGGAAGCCGTGGAGGTCAACATCTTTCAGGGCGAAAGCGAAGACGCCCGCGAGAACACCTTGATTGGCCGGTTCAGGATCAAGGGCCTTTCCCGTGTCCCTCAGAACAACGAGATTGTCCTGCACATGGCCCTGGATCTGGACGGCATCTTGCGCGTGACCGCCACGGAGAAAGCCACCGGTCTCTCCAAAGAGGTGGCCATCGAGAACGCCCTGGCCAAGCTCGATGCCGCACAACTCGAGAAATCACGCAAGGAAGTCGCCGCACTCTTCGCGTCGGCACCGTTGGATGATGGAGACGCCCATGCGTCCGAGGACGATGACGCGGGCCTTGCCACCGAAGAACCTTCGCCCGACGACTGCGCAGACCTGCTGGCGCGCGTGACACAGGCACGCGCCAAGATGGATGCGGCGGATCAGTCCGACACGGACCGGATTCTGGCGCAACTCGAGGCCGCGCGCGACGCGCGCGACGACGCGGCCGTGGTCAAGGCCATAGAGGAATTGAAAGACATTCTCTTCTATCTGGAATCCGAATGAACAACTGCCCCACCTGCAAACGCACGCTGGAGAAGGGCGTCCTGACGTGTCCTCGTTGCGGCTGCGATCTTTCCACGCTGCAAGCGGGTGACCGCGCCGCGCGCCAGTGGTTTGAAGCCGGGTGTCGGGCCTTGCGGGAAAGGGATTTCGACGCCGCTACCGCCGCCCTTGATCGCGCCTGGCGTTGGCGTCACGACCCCGCCTTCGCGCCGGCCCGGGCCGTGGCCGCCCTCTGCCTCGGCCACCACGAATTGGCGCTCCACCGCCACGGGCAGGCGCAAGGAGACCTCCACCCCTTAAAGCATCGAGCCGGCACGATTTCCACCAACGCCTCGTACAGGGCAATGGAGCGTCCATGACGAGGTCCAATTCTACATCCTCCAGACAAGAAGGAGTAACTATGAGTCGTGTGAGGGCATCGAAACATTCTCAGGCGTCGGACTGGCTCAGCGAGGTGATGCAACATGCTTGATATTAGACAGTTCGGCGCAGTCCCGGATGGCAAGACCCTCAACACGCGGGCGATTCAGGAGGCCATCGACACGTGCAGCCGGGACAGACACTCAGGTGTTCTGATTCAGGCTGGCATCTACCTTACGGGCACCCTATTCCTGAAGGACTACGTGACCTTGCATGTTGCCAATGGCGCAACGCTTCTGGGCAGCGGCAGGATTGATGACTACGCGGACGATACGCACAAGAACATGTACAAGAACGAGCCCCACATGGATCGTTGCCTCATCTTTGCCAGGAACGCAACCGGCATTACGATAGAAGGCAACGGCGTCATTGATGGTCAGGGCGGCCAGGATGTTTTTCCCAACCCTGCCGATCCGCAGAAACGTCGCCCGATGTTGATTCGCTTTCTTGAGTGTAACCGTATCCGGGTGCGCGACATTACGATGCAGAACCCGGCAAGCTGGACGTCGGCATGGCTGTATTGCTCTGATATTGCTGTTGACGGGGTCACCATTCGTAGCCGCGTCAATGCCAATGGCGATGGGCTGGATTTTGACGGCTGCAGGGATGTGCGGGTTAGCAACTGCTCATTTGACACCAGCGACGATTCCATCTGCTTGCAGACATCAAGACCGGATGCACCCTGTTGCAACGTCACTATCAGCAACTGTATTTTCTCCAGCAAGTGGGCCGGTATTCGGATTGGCCTGCTTTCTCGCGGGGATTTCGAGAATGTGGCGGTCAACAACTGTATCTTTAGGGATATCGATGATTCCGGCATCAAGATCCAGATGTGCGAGGGTGCAGACATGCGCAACATGATCTTCAGCAATCTGATCATGGTGAACGTCCCGCGGCCTGTATTCCTGACGCTGTGCCGGCAACGTGCCTGCGTCGATGCTCCTGAGCAGCTCGCGCCGGGGGGGTCTATGCGCGGCCTCGTATTCAGCAACATCACGGCAGACTCCAGGATGTGCGGAAAGGACTCGGCGCTGATCTTTGTGGGACATCCGGATCATGCGGTTCAGGATATTGTTCTGGATCACATCCGGTTGCAGACGGGTGGCGGCTGGACTTGGGCGGCCAACCCGGAGAAGCTTCCGGATCTTGACCCGGATCGCCTGGCGGGATGGTGGCCCGAATACGAATGTTTTAAAACGACGGTTCCCTGCCACGGGATCTATGCGGAACACATCGCGGGGCTTACGGTCACCAATAGCGTGCTGGAGACAGCGGCGCCGGATAATCGCCCGGCTATCGCTTGTCACCATGTCACGCACGCGCATTTCCATAACGTCACCTCTTTGGGAGGGAGATCCGCGACGATCCATATATGACGTCATTCCGCCGCGCAGCGCATTATACATGAATCACGGGCAAGATGCCCGTGCCACTTTGGCTGCCAAGGGGTTTTGCAAGAGCCTCAGGGATTAGTCCGAGAGAGGAAGGGTTCTTGCTGACGATTACGCTGATTCCGCTTTCGTCCAAAGCAAAAAATTGTTACCTTATGTGCCTCCTGCAAGCGCCTGGCATGCTCATGCATTATGACAACCAAGATCTACATCACCGCCGATGACCTGCTTCTGGACAGCTTCCGGCTGGCTCGGCGGATTCTCGATTCCGGATGGACGCCCGACGCGCTGGTCGCGCTCTGGCGTGGCGGTACGCCCGTGGGCGTCGCCGTGCATGAGTTCTTGGCCTACCACGGAGTCGAAACCCGCCACATGGCGCTGAAGTGCGCCTCCTACAGCGGCATCGGCAGCCGTAGCGAGCCCCGCTTCGAATATGCGGACCCCGCGCTCGATTCGATCCAGGCGGGTCAGCGCGTCCTGATCGTTGACGACATCTTTGACAGCGGATGCACCGCCGACGCCGTGCTGCGCCGTCTCGCAGGCGCCCGTGCCGACGTCCGCATCGCCACCGTCTATTGGAAGCCCAATCACAACACCACGACGCGGAAGCCTGATTACTACGTCCACACCACCGAGGACTGGGTCGTCTTTCCTCACGAGATCGTCGGCCTCACACCGGCGGAAATCATACAAAAATCACCGGCGCTGAGCCAACTGCTCGGCTAAAGGAGCCTCATCCATGAAAACATACGGTCACTTCGACGATGCGATGTCGTCATACGTCATCACCTCCCCCCAGACTCCGCGTCCCTGGATCAATTACCTGGGCAACCGGAGCCTGCACGCCTTTGTCAGCCAGAACGCCGGCGGCCTGCTCTGGCATAAGGAACCGTACTCGCGGCGAATCACCCGCTATCACTACACCGCCGCCCCCGGTGACAGGCCGGGCTTCTACCTGTATATCCGGGATCGCCAGACCGGCGACGTGTGGAATCCGCACTTCGCGCCCAGTTGCACGGCGCTGGACCGTTTTGAATGCCGGCATCGTCCGGGCGTGACCGAGTTTGTCGCCGTGAAAAACGGGATAGAGGTCGTCTACGCGCTAGGCATCCCGCCGGGGGACGACGTGCTGCTCGGACACGTGACGGTGCGCAATACCGGCTCCGCCCCGGCCGATCTGCAGCTCGTGAGCTATCTGGAATTCGGGTTGCTCGAGTTCATGCGCGAAGCCCTCGGCTGGTGCTACCTCAAGAATCAGTTCGGACTTCGCTACGATCCGGCGCTCGGGGCGATCCGTTACGACTACCATGTCTTTGAAGCGCCTTTCTCTCCCGCCATGCTCATCGGTTGCAGCGAAAAGCTCTCTGGCTGGGAGTGTTCGCGCGAGGCGTTCATCGGCAAGAGCGGTAGTTACGCCTCGCCCTGCGCCCTGCGCGAGGGAATCTCCCTGAGCAACTCCGACCTGCCCCTGGGCGGCCATGCCTGCGCGGTGCAAGGGGTGGATGTGCATCTGGCGCCGGGCGCGGAGAAGCGCATCGGCTTCACCTTCGCCCTGGCCGACGACTGGCCCGCCGCCGAAGCCTTGTTCCGCAACTACCGGAGCGCCGGGGCGGTCGCCGCCGGCATCGCCTCGATCGACGCCTTCTGGCAGCAACGCCTGCACAGCACCACCGTCTGCACGGGCGATGCCATCGTGGACCGCATGGTCAACACCTGGATCCCCTACAACTGCGAGGTCGCGCTCGACCTGGCTCGCGTCATCTCCACCGACCACATGGGCACCGACGGGCTGCGCTACCGCGACACGACGCAGGATGCCATGGCCGTGGCCAACTTCGATCCCGAATTCGCCCTGCAGCGGATGCGCCAGGTCTTCGCCCAGCAGACGCCCGATGGCGGCGGCTGCTTTGCGTTCTTCCCCGATGACCCGCGTCCGACGCGCGACGAACCCCACCGCTGCGACAACACGGTCTGGCAGATCTACACGATCCACAACCTCATCGCCGAGACCGGGAATGTCGGTCTCCTGCAAGAAGAGATACCCTTCCGTGACGGCAGCCTCGGCACCGTTTACGACCATATTCTCAGGGGACTCCGGCACATCCAGGATCGGCGCGGCCCTCGCGGCCTGCCCACCCTGTTCCATTGCGACTGGAACGACGGCCTGGCCCTGTTTGGCGACGAGCGGGCCGAGTCGGTGATGCTGGGCATGCAGATGGTCTATGCCTGCAAGCTGTTCAAGGACCTCGCACAACGCGGGAACCGCCCGGCGGATGTCGCCTGGTGCGACGGCGTCATTGCCGAGCTCACCGCTATTCTCAACTCCGACGTCGTCTGGGACGGACGCTGGTACCGCCGCCTGCTTCTCAGCAATGGCAAGACACTGGGCAGCTCGGCGAACGCGCAGGGCCGGATCTATCTTAACGTTCAGAGCTGGGCGGTGATCTCCGGCGTCGGCGACTTCGAGAACCGGGGCACGATCGCGATGGAGGCGGCCGCGGAACTGCTCGACAGCGACTGCGGACTGCGCATCCTCGCGCCGCCATTCAAGGGCATTCCCGAGCCGACCGATCCGCCGCTGGGATCCAATCCCGGCATCGGCGAAAACGGCGGCATCTTCAGCCACGCCAACACCTGGGCCATCATCGCCGAGTGCCTGCTCGGCAACGGCAACCGCGCGTGGAAGTACTTCCGTCAGATCCTGCCGCAAGTGGTCTCGGAAAAGTTTGGCGCCGATCACTACGAGCGTGAGCCGTACGTCTA
>JBIJDW010000072.1:0-10135 GCA_044343885.1 Kiritimatiellia bacterium | reverse complement strand
TGAAGGCGGCGGCTTCCGTGTCGGGGTCGCCCGCGGCGGCCTGCGCCAGGATGCGGTCGGCGAGCGGGGCGAGCCCGCGCTCGCGGGCGATCATGGCGCGGGTTCGGCGCTTCGGCTTGAAGGGCAGATACAGGTCTTCCAGAACGGTCTTCGCGACGCAGACGGTGATTTTCTCGCGCAGCTCGTCGGTGAGCTTCCCCTGCTCCCCGATTGAGCGGAGCACGGTCTGCTTGCGATCCTCCAACTCCCGGTAATAGGCGAGACGCTCCTGAATTTTGGAGATCTGCACCTCGTCCAGATTGCCGTGCTGCTCCTTGCGGTAGCGGGCGATGAAGGGAATGGTGCTGCCCTCGGCGAGGAGCTTGGCCACGGCCATGATCTGGCGCGGTGTGATGGACAACTCGTCGACCAAGCGGGGCAGTGAAACGTCAAGCCCGGGATCTGCGGATGGGGTATTATCCATAGTGCCTCTATCGCGCCATCAGGTCGGCCACCAACCGGGTGAAACGCTGCGCGTCGGCAGGCACGGTGCCCTCGGCCAGCTGCGCCTGACCGAAGAGCAGCTCGGCATAGTCGGCCAACCGGGGGTCGGCGTCGTCGGCATCCCGCATGGCGCGCAGCTTCTCAACCAGGGGATGTTTCGGATTAATTTCGAGGATGCGCAGTTGCTTGGGCGCCTCCTGGTTCATGGCGCGCATGAACCGCTCCATGGTCGCGTTCATGGCCTGGGCGTCAACCACAAGACAGCAAGCCGAGTCCGTAAGCCGCGGCGAGACGCGCACCTCGCGCACCCGGTCCGCCAGCCGGGCTTGGAGGATGTCGAGGAGCGGCCGCAACGCCAGACCGGCCGCTTCGATCGCCTTCTTCGCCTCGGCCTTTTCCTCATCGGAACCGAGTTCCAGATCGCCCTTGTCGATCGCCCGCAATTTACATCCCTCGTATTCTTCGAGCGAATCCACCACCCACTGGTCGATCGGATCCACCAGCAGCAGCACGTCGCAACCGCTCGCCAGGACCGCTTCGAGATGAGGCGACTGGCGCGCCGCGTCGAGGCTCTCGGCGATCAGATAGTAAATCTCCTTCTGCGTCGACTTCATGGCATCGCGGTAGTCCCGGAGCGAAACCGGCGCGTTCCCCTCGGCGCGCGCCGCATGGAAGAGCGTCAGCTCTTGGAGCTTGGCCTTGTTTTCAAAATCGAAATGGAACCCCTCCTTGAGGATGCGTCCAAAGGCCTTGAAGAAGACCTTGTAGTCGTCCGGCTTATCCTTCTTCATGTCGGAGAGCGCGGCGAGAATCTTGCCGACGATATTGCTGCGAATCTTGCGGATCACGGCATCGTCCTGCAGAATCTCGCGTGAGACGTTCAACGGAAGGTCGCTCGAGTCGACCACGCCGCGAACAAAGCGGAGGTATTCCGGCAACAGGGCATCGAAATCGGCGCCGATGAAAACATTGCGGACGTAGAGGTTGAGGCCGTGCTTGCGATCGGCGCGGTGAAGGAGGTCAAAGGGCATTTCGCGCGGGATGAAGAGCAGGGACCGGAACTCGACAGCTCCTTCGACCGCCATGGGGATCACGCGCAGCGGCGCGGCGCTGTCATGCGTGAGATGCTTATAGAATTCGGTGTAATCCTCGTCCTTGACCTCGCTCTTGGATCGCTTCCACAGCGCCTTCATGGTGTTGAGGGGCGCATCGGCCTCGCCAGGATCCTTGCCGTCCTTGCCCAGGCGCACGGGATGGGCGATGAAGTCGCTGTACAGCTTGACCAGCGCCTTGATCCGCCACTCGTCGAGATACTCGTCCATGCCTTCGCGCAGATGCAGGGTAACGGTCGTTCCCGGCTCGTCCCGCGTGGCGGCGTCCGTCGTGTAAGTGCCGTCGCCGGTGGAGTGCCAGCGCACCGCCGCGTCGACCGCCGTGCCACGGCGGCGGGTGACCACGGTCACCGCATCGGCCACCATGAACGCGGCGTAGAAGCCCACGCCGAACTGGCCGATCAGCTCCGGCGCGTTGGTTCCCTGCTTCTCCTTAAGCGCCTGCATAAACGTCTTGGTTCCCGAACGGGCGATCATTCCCAGACTCTCCTCGGTCTCGGCCTGCGTCATACCGATGCCGGTGTCACGCAGCGTCAGCGTCCGGGCGGCTTTGTCGGCGATCAGATCGATCCGCCATTCCGTCACGCCCTCAACCAGCGTCTTGTCGGTCAGACCTTCGTATTGCGCCCGGTCGATTGCATCGGATGCGTTGGAAATCAATTCACGAAGGAAGATTTCCTTTTTGGAATAAAGGGAATGAATGACCAGATCCAGCAGTTGCCGAACTTCTGTCTTGAAAACGTGTGTTTGTTCCATGCACTAGCTCCTGTTGATGAAAATGAAGGCGACATTGTACTGGCCAATGCCGATGAGGGCAAGCGGCGAGTTTTCGACAGCCCATTGAGGCGCTTGCAAAACCTCCTTCGTCGGTTCTGCAAGCGCCGTATTCAGAAGCCAGAACTCAGAATGCAGAATTAGAACCCTCTCACCGGCAACGTGTACTACTATTCTGACTCCTGACTCCTGTATTCTGACTTCTCTCTTGCAAACACCCCATCGGGGTTTTGCAAGAGCCTCCATAATTATGAGGCGATTGAGTCATCGGGGTCGGGGTCGGTATCGGAATCGGGGTCGAATTTCCGTTGGTTTTATCGATACCGATACCGACCCCGATCCCGACGCCGATGGCCCCCTCTCCATAATCAGAATTGCTGCTTTCCGCTTGCCTTACGTCGCGGCTGCGGCTAAGCTATGCCGCACATGACTGAACAGGTGTGTCCGTCTTGCCCAGTGTCCCACACCCCACACACGCCCACACCCCACACACGCCCACACCCACACACTCCCACACACCCACAGGAGAATCGCCATGGCCGCAACCGACCTGAAAGCCGCTTACAAAACCATTATGGACGACCACTTCACCCCGAAGATGGAAATCAGTTTCATCGACGGAGCCACGCGCCAGACGCTCTGCTACGAGAAGGTCTCCTGGGTGATCGACGGCGAGATGAAGGGGCTGCGTTACGGCGAGAATCCGGGCCAGGAGGCCGCCCTGTACAAGCTGGTCAACGGCAATCTCACCCTCGGTGAGGTCACCGCCGTTGCGCCCGGACGCATTCTGGCCTCCGAGCCCGAGCTGCTCCAGTCGGGCAAGCACCCCGGCAAGACCAACCTTACCGACGCCGATAACGCGCTCAACATCCTCCGCTACCTCGACGCCACGCCCTGCGCCGTGATCGTCAAGCACAACAACCCCTGCGGCGTGGCCAAGGGATCATCCCTCGCCGAGGCCTACTTCCGCGCCAACAAGGCTGACCGCCTCGCGGCGTTCGGCGGCTGCATCGCGCTGAACCGCGAGGTGGATCTCGAAACCGCCACACTCGTCGCCGAGAACTATGCCGAGGTGGTGGTCGCTCCCGAATTCGGCCCGGGCGTGCTCGACCTTTTTGCAACCAAGAAAAACCTGCGCGTCATGCGCATCGGCAACATGGCCCGCCTCACCGGCTTCGTGGCGCAGCGCGTGGTCGATTTCAAGTCGCTCATCGACGGCGGCATCGTGGCCCAGTGGTCGTTCGTCCCCGAAGCCCGCACCGCCAGCCAGCTCATGCCCGCCGAATGCACGATGAAGGATGGCACTGTGCACCGCATCCAGCGCCTGCCCACGCCGCAGGAGTATGATGACCTGATCTTCGGCTGGCTGGTCGAGGCGGGCGTCACCAGCAACTCCGTGCTTTACGTCAAGGACGGCGCGACGGTCGGCGTCGGCACCGGCGAGCAGGACCGCGTGGGCGTCGCCGAGATCGCCCGCGACAAGGCCTACCGCAAGCTCGCCGACTGGCTCGCCTGGGAGAAATACGCCACGTCCTACAACGAGCTATCGATGAAGTTCGGTGACGCGGGCCAGACTCGCATGGCTGAAATTGATGAAGAGGTCAAGGCCCGGCACGGCGGACTGATCGGCTGCAGCATGGTCTCCGACGCCTTCTTCCCCTTCCGCGACGGAGCCGAGGTGGGCATTCGCGAAGGGATCAGCGCCATTGTCCAGCCCGGCGGCGCCATGCGCGACTGGGATGTGATTGATTGCTGCAACGACGCCCGCGTCGCCATGGTCTTCACCGGTCAGAGAAGCTTCCGGCACTAGGCGTTGAGCGTTGGGCGTTGGGCTTAAGTAGACTCCCCAGCGCCTGCCTCCGTCACGCGAGGCCGCGGGCATCGAGATCGTCTTCGTCGAGGCCCAGGAGATGCCCGAGTTCGTGCAGGTAAGTCACGCGCACCTCCTCGCGGAAGACCTCGGGGTCGTCGTCGGCCTCATCGCGCAGGTTGCGGATGAAAAGGCGGATGGCGGGCGGGCGCAGATCGGTATCGGTCAGGGTGTCGGCATAGGCTGGCGCGTCAAAGATGCCCAGCAGATCATCGGGTAATCCGGCGTCGCGCAACACCCGTCCGGGACGCTCCTCGATGATGACGGGGACCTCCTCCGCCGCCGCGCGCAGATCATCGGGAAGCGCGCCGCGCACATCGCTCACGACCCGCTCCGCGATATCATACCAGTGCCGTTCATCGGCGGATGGCGGTTGTGGATGGCGTGTTTTCATAAGAAGGCGCGACTCCGGTAGAACGAAAGTTTAACACCCGAGACATACTCTCCGTCCAGTCGATCAGGCAGCGGTGTCGCAATCCCGACCGTGTTAAGAGGGTAGTCGTGTGGAGGGAGGGCGTCAAGAATGGATGTGGTGGCGGACGTAACCGATGACCGGGTAGATGATGTTGACATATCCTGACATTATGATATATCATTAAGTTGTTTTGTCGTTTGTTTTCCGTTGGCAGGAGAGTTGTTCGATGCAGAAGCAGATATTGCCAATCGCTTTTTTGAGCCAGATGGCCGACGTGCTGAAGGTCATGGGGCACGGCTTCCGGTTGCGCATCGTGGAGTTTCTGGACCTGCATGGCTCCGCTCCGGCACACGTGCTCTTGAAAGCCCTAGGCGGCGGACAAGGTGCGCTTTCGCAGCATTTGTGCAAATTGCGCCTAGCAGGCGTCATCCAAGCTGAACGCCGCGGCAAGGAAGTCTGGTTCACGCTCGCCACACCGGCGGCGGTCACCATTCTCAACTGCATGCGTCAGCGGATTGCTTCGGATAAAAAGGTTTTACAGCCAAACCGGTAAGAGGAGAACAGCTATGAAAATCGTAATTGTGGGAGGTGTGGCCGCCGGAATGTCGTGTGCCGCGCGGTTGCGTCGTCTGGACGAGCATGCCCAAATCATCGTGTTCGAGAAAGATGAACACGTCTCGTTCGCCAATTGCGGATTGCCGTACCATATCGGCGGCGTGATCAAGGAACGAGCCCGGTTGTTGGTACAGACACCGGAATCGCTCAAAACAACCCTCAACATCGACGTGCGCGTTTTTTCCACCGTCACGGCGATTGATCCTGTGGCGAAAACGGTCTCTGTCCGCAACGCGCGCACCCATCGTGTCTACGAGGAGACGTACGACAAGCTGGTGCTGGCACCGGGTGCCAAGTCACTGCGGCCGCCTCTGCCGGGGCTGGGCCATCCGGCCATCTTCGAGTTGCGCAACATGGCCGATATGGACGGGATCATCGCGCGCCTCGCCACGGGTGCCAAACAGGCCGTGGTCATGGGTGGTTACATCGGCATCGAGGCGGCTGAGAATCTCCGCCTTCGCGGGCTGGACGTGACCGTGGTGGAGAAGATGCCCCAGTTGATGGGACCGCTCGATCCTGAGATGGCGCAGTTGCTGCAGGCCGAAATGGCGCGCCAGGGCGTACGCGTGCTCACCCATTGTGGCGTGAATGGTTTCGAGGATCGTGGCGGATGCATCGCCGTGAAGCTGGAACGCGGCGAACCCATCGAGGCCGATCTCGTCGTCTTCGCGCTGGGTTCGCAACCCAACACCGAGCTCGCCCAGACCGCTGGCCTCACACTCGGCCCGCGCGGCGGCATCGCGGTCGACAACCACATGCGCACCTCCAATCCCGACATCTACGCGGGTGGTGATGCCGTGGAATCGGCAGATATGATCTCGGGGCTGCCCGTCTACATCCCCATGGCCGGACCCGCCAACCGCCAGGGCCGCATCATCGCGGACAACATCTGCGGTCGCGATAGCCGTTATCGAAGCACGCAAGGGACGGCCATCTTGAAAGTGTTCGATCTCACCGTGGCCATGACGGGCCTGAACGAGAAGACGCTCAAGCAGACGGGCCTGCCCTATCGCAAGATCTACCTCTCTCCTTCCGGTCACGCCGGCTATTATCCCGGCACATTCCCCATGCTCATTAAGTTGCTGTTCTCCCCGGACGGCAAACGCATCCTCGGTGCGCAGATTGTCGGCCGGGATGGCGTGGACAAGCGCATTGATGTGCTGGCCACGGCCATGCGTGGCAACCTCAGCGTCTGGGACCTGGAACATTTGGAACTCGCCTACGCGCCGCCCTACGGCTCGGCCAAGGACCCCATCAACATGGCCGGCTTCGTCGCCGGCAACCTGCTGCACGGTGACATGGATCTCTGGTACACGGAGGAATTCGCCTGCCTGCCGAAGGACATCACGCTGCTCGACGTGCGGACACAGGCCGATTTCGATCTCTGGCACATTCCAGACGCGGTCAACGTGCCGCTTGGACAATTGCGATCACAACTCGGCGCCCTCGACAAGTCCCGCACCTATTACGCCTACTGCAAGGTCGGTCTGCGCAGTTATCTGGCAGGCCGTATCCTGCAACAGAACGGATTCAAGGTAAAGAACCTGGCGGGCGGCGCGGATGTCTTCCGCTTGTTCTACCCAGACCCCGTCGCCCGGGCTCAGGAACCCGGACCCGGTGTTTCTCCAACCAGAAACGAAGAACCAGGACCTAGAACCATGAATGCGCCCTGCGGCTGCAACGCGCCCGAAACCGGTCAGACGATTACCCTCGACTGCATGGGACTTCCGTGCCCGGGTTCGATCGGCCGCCTGACCGACGCCGTGACGGCAGCGGCCGTCGGCGACCTGATCGAGATCAGCGCCAGCGACCCCGGCTTCCCAAAGGACATGGAAGCCTGGTGCCGCGCCAAAGGCCACGAACTGCTGGAAACTCGCCGATGAAACACGTCATGGCGCAAAAACACGTCGCCAGAAAGACGCCTCCTATGAACAAATACCTCCATCTCTCCCACGATCCCGTCATGGCCGGACTGATCGCGCGCTTCGGCAAGCTGCGGATGACGGCCGCCCAACGTGAGCCGTATGAGGCGCTGTGCGAATCGATTGTCTACCAGCAGCTTCACGCCAAGGCTGCGGCCACCATCTTCGGCCGCCTCGTCGCCCAGATCGGAAACGGCGTCTTGCCGACGCCGGACGTCCTGCTCGACGCGCCCGATGAGGCCCTCCGGGCGGCGGGACTCTCGTGCAACAAGATCGCCGCGCTGCGCGACCTCGCCCGGCATGCGCAGGACGGCCGCCTGCCCACGCTTGCAGACTGCCGCGCGCTCGACGACGAGGCGCTGATCGCGCGCCTCAGCGACATCCGCGGCATCGGACGATGGACCGTGGAAATGTTTCTGATCTTCACCCTCGGCCGCCCTGACGTCCTCCCCGCTGGCGACTTCGGCGTGCGCAAGGGCTACGCCATCGCCTATTCCCAGCCGGAGATGCCCGCGCCCAAGGCCCTGGCCTTGGCGGGCGGCACCTGGGCGCCGCACCGCTCCCTCGCCGCCCTCTACCTCTGGCGCGTGGCCGACGGCGGCAAGGCGTGGAAGGAGCATGCCTGATGTCGAACGTCACCATGATACTCACCCTTGGTTTACTGGCCCTAGCCCTCTGGCTTGCCGTCAATCTCGCGCACGCTGCGTGGATCGGCGTGCGGCGCCGACGCTGGGAGCGGCGCATCCGCCGGAGCGACGACGGCGTGGCCTCGGACGCGGCGGCGTTTACCTGCGGAACGGGCCGGGACGCCGTGCTGCTCGTTCACGGGTTTGCCGACACCGCCTCCGTCTTCGCGGGCATGGCTGTGGCGCTCGCCGCACATGGCCTGACCTGCCGCGTGATGCGTCTGCCCGGCGCGGGCGAGCCGCTCCCGGTCGCGGCCCGGCAGACGCTTGACGGGTGGCTCGCGGCGATCCGCGAGGAGGCGGTGACGCTGCGCCGCAGTCATCGCCGCGTTTGGTTGGCGGGGCACTCCATGGGCGGCGCGCTCGCCCTCCTGGCGCAACTGAACGACCCGGCTCTAGCCGATGGCCTCGTGCTGTTCGCGCCGCTGTTCGATGTCTCCCCTGCCCGCTCGCCGCTGGTTCATCCGCGCATCTGGTTCCGCATCGCCCAGATGCTGCTCCCTCTTTCACGCACGTTCGAATCGTGCTTTCCCGTCAACGTCCTCACCGCTGACGGCGCGGCCATCGCCTACCAGCGCGACCGATTCATCCCGTCTGCCACGTACCGAGGGCTCTTCGACCTGACGGACCGGCTACGCGGCCGGGCGGCGGATTTGCGTGTTCCGCTCTTCGCCGTACTGGTGCCGGGCGACCGGGTGGTCAACACCGACGCCGCCCACGCCTGGATCGTCGGCTGCAACCTGCCGCGGCTGCACAGTGAGATGATCGAAGCCTGCGGCCACGCCATCCCCCTTGAGCATCGGATCTTGCCGGATCTCTGCCGCCGGATCGTCGGATTCATGCAAGAGGGGTGAGACAGGTTTCAGGTTTCAGGGTCAATCAACCGAGGCGTAATCCCAGACGCTGGCACGCCGACTCCATGATCCTTCGGATCACTGTCGCGTAGTCGACGCCCGCCAGGCGCGCGAGGATCGGCAGGTCGGAGTGAGTCGGATTGAGACCGGCCAGCGGGTTGACTTCGAGGAATTGAGGACTCTCGGCCGCGTCGCAGCGGATGTCCACCCGGCCGCCGTCGCAACA
The DNA here is from genome assembly GCA_044343885.1 of Kiritimatiellia bacterium. Lineage (GTDB taxonomy): Bacteria > Verrucomicrobiota > Kiritimatiellia > RFP12 > JAAYNR01 > VGWG01. The sequence goes on along the minus strand of JBIJDW010000072.1, from coordinate 1,178 downwards.
GCCCAGCGCCCGCCAGGCGTCGAGTGCCACGCGCTCGGCCGCTGCGGCGATCGGATCGACAGCCGTGGCGCACAACCGGTAGACCACGCGATCCTCATAGTGGTCCTTGTTGGCATAGGAGTAAATGCCCTTCTCGGCGTTTTCGAGCAGAATCACCTCCATGGTGCCGATCGCGCGAGCCGTCCGCCCGGTTCCCGTGATGCCGGTCGTGAATTCCCGTCCCAGCAACAACGGCTCGATCAGCGCCGGCTGACCGAAGCGCGCGACCAGCGCCTCGCAAGCCTCCTGGAGACCCTCGCGCGTCCGCACGACCGATTTTGCGGTACACCCCTTGCCGGTCCCCTCGGCGACCGGCTTGATGAAATACGGCGCGCCGAAGCGCAGATCGGCCAGATCGGCCGCCTCGGCGTACACGCAAAAATCACTGGTCGGGACGCCGGCATCGCGAACCACGCGTTTGGTCATCCCCTTGTGCAGAGTCAGCGCCAGCACCAGCGGATCTGAAAAAACATAGGGCACGCCGTACAGATCGAGGATTGCCGGGACCTGAGCCTCGCGGCCGACGCCGCGCACGCCCTCGCAGATGTTGAAGACCAGATCCCAGCGGTCGCCCGCGACGAGCCGCTCCGTCAGCCGCTTTGCATGACCGATGCGATCGGTTTCGCAACCCAGCGCACGCAGCGCGGCCTCGATGCCGTCGATCGTGTCATCGCGGTCGAATTCGGCGGCGGCCTCCGCGCTGAACCCCATCGCCAGATAGTCACGTTTCAAATCGTATGTCAGTCCGACCCGCATCATTTGCGACCTCCTCTTACGATCCCACCGAACGTCATCACAGGCGGATAGTGTAGCGCGTCCGCCGTTGCCGTTCAAACAAAGATATTCGCAACCCAGATATTTCGATTGACGCCGATGCGGCCAACCGTCAAACTCCTTGATCATGCATGCCACACCCGCCGATTTTTTGCGCCTGACCCCCAACGCGGTCCTCGATGCCGTCGAGGCCGCCTGTGGCTCGCTCTTGTCTGGATTGATCCGACCGTTGCCGAGTTACATCAACCGGGTGTACGAGGTCACCTGTAACGACGGCACACCGCTGATCGCCAAATTCTACCGGCCGGGGCGCTGGTCGCGGGCGGCGATCGCCGACGAGCATGCGTTTGTCCGCGCCTGCGCCG
>JBIJDW010000393.1:0-3146 GCA_044343885.1 Kiritimatiellia bacterium | reverse complement strand
AACCCGGAAGCGTCGTTCTTTTTGCAAGCGCCTCGGCAGTTTAAGATTGATTCTTGTCTGCCAACAGAATAAAGTCATTTCTTCAATTTGTAGATTCAAATACTTAGGACGCCTATGCAGGAATGGTTTGACAAAGATTTTACGGCGAGACAAGTCTATGGCCGGCTGTTTAAACAGGCGGGGAAGTACCGCTGGGCTTTGGCGATGGGCATCATTTCGGGGGTGATGCTGGCCGGGACCCTGGTGCCCATCTATCAGGTGCTGAAGCCTGCGATCATGCAGATGCAAAGTGGTGGGTTGGGGATCGACATCGGCCGGCCGGCGGAGGACGGCAGCGTGAAGCCGGCGGACGGTAGCGTGAAGCTGGCAGCCGACATTCGGGCCAAGGGGGCGATGCCGGGGTGGGTCAAGAAAGTGGAGCAGGTGGCGGCACGCTGTGGCATTACCGTTTTTAATGATTCTGGCGATGTCCGGGGTTCGTTCTTTCTGCTGGTGCTGTTGGCAGTTCCGCTGGCGTTTGTGTTTCGATTGGGCTTGTTGTATCTGAATAGCTACACGTTGCAATGGGCGGGCGCTCGGGTGGTGCGGGACCTGAGAAATGACATGTTCGCCCATTTGCAGAACCAGTCGCTCAAATTCTTTGGTACGATGGATGTCGGCCGCATCATGAGCCGCTGCAACGGCGATCCTTTGACCGTGCATATCGTGATCGCACAGACGGTTGTCGAACTGTGCAAGGCGCCGTTCGAGATCTTGGCGTCTATCGGATTTGTGGCCTATTTTGCGATCAAGAATGACATGTTGGAAATGATCGGGCTAGCTTTGGTCGGCTATCCGCTGGTCATATGGCCACTGGCCACGATTGGGAAGAAGATACGCGTCTATTCCCGGAAGGGCTTGGAACGGGGCGCTATTCTGGGATCGAACATGCTGGAGAATCTGACGGGCATCCGCGTGGTCAAGGCGTACCATACCGAAGAAGAAGAGAAGGAAAAGTTCAAGCGGTCCAATCAGGAGTGTGTGAAGGTCGCGCTCAGGGGAATCCGCATCAGTTTGCTGATCAACCCCATGATGGAGGGCGTGACGATCCTGCTGGCTATCCTATTCTTCGCGATCTGTTTCTGGCGCGGCAAGACGTTTGCCGAGATTATCCCATTGCTGACCCCGTTGGTCATGGCGTACAAGCCACTGAAATCGATCGGGAAGATACAGGCATCGATCGAGGCGGGTCGCGCGGCGCTGACGCGCATCTATTCGTTTCTGGACATGGATACGGCCTTACCGGTGGCTGAGCACCCGGTTGCAAAGAAGTCGTTCGACACGAACATGGTCTTTGAGCACGTGGACTTCTCCTATGCGGTCACGGATCGAAAGGTCGTGCAGGATGCGAATTTCGTTCTGGGGCGCGGCCAGACGATTGCGGTTGTGGGCGCCACGGGATCGGGCAAGACCACGCTGGCCAACCTGCTGGTCCGCTTTTACGACCCCACCCAGGGCCGGGTCCTGATGGACGGCGTGGATCTGCGGGAGATGGACATGGCCGATCTGCGCAAGCTGATCGGGGTGGTGACGCAGGAGACGATCCTCTTCAACACAACCATTGCCGAGAACATCGCCTATGGCACGAAGGGCGCGACGCAGGACCAGATCGAGCAGGCCGCGAAGCTGGCGAACGCGCACGCCTTTATCATTGCCCATCCCGACGGATACCGGCGGATCGTCGGGGACAAGGGTTTTGTTCTCAGCGGCGGCGAGCGGCAGCGCGTGGCCGTCGCCCGCGCGATTCTCAAGAACCCGCCGATCCTGATCCTCGACGAGGCGACGAGCGCCCTAGACACCGTGACCGAGCAGCAGGTGCAGGAAGCCATCACGCGGCTGATGGAAAACCGCACGGTCTTTGTGATCGCGCACCGGCTCAGCACGGTTCGTCATGCCGATACCATTCTCGTGATGGATCAGGGACGCATCATTGAAAAGGGCAGCCATGACGCGCTCTACGCCGCAGGCGGTGTCTACCAGAACCTGTGCGATGTGCAGAAGAGCGTGAGATAGGCGCTTTCGGGTTTGTGGGGGGGGCATTCAGCCGCTCCATGTGCCTTTCCATCCTGATCGCTACTCCCCCGAATGTTGTGTGTGAGTGTGTGGGTGTGGCAGTCGGAGCCGTCCGATCATGGCATGTCTTACCACACCACGTGGACGCTCGGATATTGGGCGATCAGCTTATCTGCCGAGATCAGGGTGAACGGTTTCGAAAGACATTCCGCAACCAACACGCGGTCGAACGGATCGTTGTGAATGTCGGGCAGCATGACCGAACGCTGCGCAATCTCCCGAGTGAGCGGTATTTCAAGCAACGAAAGATGTTCAATCGCCTCTTCTACGTACTGCTCGGGCGACAAGGGCAACTCCAATCGTCCTTTCCGAACAAGAATCGAAATTTCCCATGCGGAAACAACGGAGATATGCAACCGAGAAGCATTGGCGGTAATCAGGTGCTTGGCCTTGGCGGACAAATTCCTGGAATTGGATGCAAGCCAGATGAAGGCATGCGTGTCGAGCAGGATCATCGCAGCGCCTCCGGCCAGTCATCCTTCTCCAGCGGCGCCGTTGGATCACCAAGGTATTTTGCGCCGACCAGCGATTCGCGAACACGGAATGGATTGCGCACGGGTTGATGCGGAACGAGATCTGCCACCGGCACACCATGGCGACAGATCACGATGGTGCAGTTCTTCTCCTTAACCTCATTCAACAAACTCGAAAAGCGGGCCTTCGCCTCATAAACGCTTTGTAGTGCTTTCATGCGAGCACTGTACTAAATTAGGTCAGACTAGTCAACCTGAATTCCAAACATCCAACGAAGATGTTATTGAACCCCGCGTTCCGTTGCAGTATAGTACCCTAACAATCAATGGCGCTTCCGGGTTTGTGGGGCGGTGGAATTGTATGGGTCCGGATGTGATCGGGATGGGTTGAGAAGCCGGGTATCGGGTATAGCGCGGCCAAGAAAGCCCCTTTTGTGTCGAGATAGGGCTGGCCGAGAGCAGTCTCGACAAAGTCTTGCGACGAAGCGTAGACGACAATGCGTGGGACGAAGAAAGCGACGAAGCGTGACGTGGCATGGATAGGAGCAGCAGGTATGGCAG
>JBIJDW010000071.1:0-10156 GCA_044343885.1 Kiritimatiellia bacterium | reverse complement strand
TGCGCGGCCTGCGGTGCGGAGCGGGAGCACACCACGTCCCACGTTGTCGATCTGTAAAACCGCTTCCGGAACGCGCCGGATGGCGCCTCTTCCGGTTCAGGGCTGACCAAAGGGACCCGTCCCGCGGTTGGCCCTACTACATTTTCGGGGAGCAGGGCGGTGGCGCGCGCAGGTCCGAGACGATCCGGCAGGTCAGACTGGTCATCTCTCGGGTCTTGTCGCGAAAGTACCGCTCAATGGGCGGCAGATTGCGGACCAGAAGGCGGAGGAACGCATTATGCGGCCACGCCTTCACGTCGACGGCGAACGCCAGCTCATCGGCCTGTTTGCTGACGGACACATGCACGTAGGACTTGTGGTCGCTAGTGGTCTTCTCAATCTTAATCGTTTAATGATCACGCCCGCTTTCCCGCCGCCCGCGATGCCAGACGGTTTCTTTCGCACGGGCATAGTGTCGCACGGCAAGATTAGCCAAGCGTGAAGGTTGCAATAAAAAAGAATAAGCTTTTGGTTTGTTTATGATTTGATCCGAGAGGCGACCGAAAGATCGTTCTTCTTTGACGTTCCGAGGCGCGCTAGGGTAACTCTGTATCCTTGTCCCCTATGTTGGTCCTTCGGGGTCGGTATCGGAATCGGGGTCGAATTTCCGTTGGTCTTATCGATACCGATACCGACCCCGACGCCGAAGGCCCCATCTCCCACACACAAGTGGGCGTAGGGGAAACAGGGCATGATCAGAACGCCCATTCCTCAACACAAATCGTACGGTTGGGCAGCACTAACGGCCATCGCGCCCGTCGGCCGCTGCGCGCACGAATTCGCGGAAGAGCGGATGGGCATGCAGCGGGGTGGACTGGAATTCGGGGTGGAACTGGCAGGCCACAAACCACGGATGGTCCGGCAGCTCGATCAGCTCCACCAGCCTGCCGTCGGGCGAGAGGCCGCTCAGCCGCATTCCGGCATGCTCGAACGCCTGACGAAAGACGTTGTTGAATTCGTAGCGGTGGCGGTGGCGCTCGCTCACCTCGGCGGCGCCGTAGGCGGTGTGCGCACGGCTTCCCTCCACCAGAACGCATGGCTTGGCGCCGAGCCGCATGGTGCCGCCCTTGTGGGTGGTCGCCCGCTGCTCGTCCATCAGATCGATCACCGGATGGGCGGTCGCGGGGTCGAACTCGGTGCTGTTCGCGTCAGCCAAGCCGCAGACGTTGCGGGCGAACTCCATCACCGCGCACTGCATCCCGAGGCAGATGCCGAGGAAGGGCACGCGCTGCTCGCGCGCATAACGCACGGCGGCGATCTTCCCCTCGACCCCGCGCTGACCGAAACCGCCCGGCACCAGAATGCCGTGCATCCCGCCCAGTACGGCCGCCGCACCCTTCTCGATCACTTCGTCGGCCTCGACCGGCGTCACTTTCACCCGCACGTCGTTGGCGACCCCCGCATGCGTGAGCGCTTCGTAGATGCTCTTGTAGGCGTCCCGCAGCGAGGTGTATTTGCCGACGACCGCGATCCGAATCTCGCCACCCGACGGCGTGATCAACCGCCGCAGCATGGCGTGCCAGTCGGAGAGGTCGAGCGCGCCGGCCGGAAGCTTGAGCAGGTCCAGAACCTGGCGATCCATCTTCTGCCGCTCCAGCTCGACCGGCACTTCGTAGATCGTGTGCGCCACGTCCTGCTCTTCGATGACCACGGCGGGATCGACGTTGCAGAATAGCGCCAGCTTCTGCTTGTGCTCGTCGCCCAGCGGATGTTCGCAGCGACACACCAGAATGTCGGGAAGGATGCCAATCGCGCGAAGCAGGCCGACCGATTGCTGCGACGGCTTGGTCTTCAGCTCCTCCGCCGCGCGGATGTAGGGCACGAGCGTCACGTGAACGAACACGCCGTTGTCCTTGCCGATCTCCTGCCGCAACTGCCGGATCGCCTCGAGGAACGGCAGGCTTTCGATGTCGCCCACCGTGCCGCCGATTTCGCTGATGACGATATCGACCTCGGGCGCGTCCAGCGACCGGATCGCGGCCTTGATCTCGTCGGTGATGTGCGGGATCACCTGCACGGTCTTGCCCAGATAGCCTCCCTCGCGTTCACGCTGGATCACGGCGCTGTAGATGCTCCCGGTCGTAAAATTGCTGCCGCGGCGGCACGCCACGCCCGTGAACCGCTCGTAATGCCCGAGATCGAGATCGGTCTCAACCCCGTCCACCGTCACGTAAACCTCGCCGTGTTGGAACGGCGACATGGTCCCCGGATCGACGTTCAGATAGGGATCGAGTTTCTGCATCCGAACCCGGTAGCCCCGCTTGATCAACAGCAGCGCCAGCGACGCCGCCGTCAGGCCCTTGCCCAGAGATGACACCACCCCGCCGGTCACGAAAATATGTTTGCTCATCGCTCCTCCACCCGATTGTCTTCCAATTGCAGCTTGCCCAGCATGTGGCTGACATCGAGCGGGTACGTCCCGTTGAAGCAGGCCCGACAGAAAAAGGCGTCGCCCTTGGCCAGCGGCGCGAGCAGTCCGTCTTCGCTCAGATACCCGAGCGAATCCGCGCCGATGAACGCGCCGATGTCCGACACCTCGCGCCCGCAGGCGATCAGCTCGCGCTCCGTGGCGAAATCAATGCCGAAGAAGCAGGGATGGCGCGTCGGCGGACAGGAGATGCGCACGTGTATCTCGACGGCCCCCGCCGCCCGCAACTGATCGACCCGCCGCTTCACGGTCGTTCCGCGCACGATCGAATCGTCCACCACCACCACGCGCTTCCCCTTCACCACCGCCGGCAGTACCGACAGCTTGAGATCCACGCCCGCCGTGCGCTGGCCGGTCTCCGGCATGATGAACGTACGCCCCACGTAGTGATTCCGTATAAAGCCGAGATCGAAGCTGATGCCGCTGGCCCGCGCATAGCCGATCGCGGCCGACATGCCGCTGTCGGGGATCGGGATCACCACGTCGGCGTCGACGGGGTGTTCCTGAGCCAGGCGCATGCCGTAGGCGACGCGGGTCTGGTGGACATTGTGCCCGAAGACCGTACTGTCCGGCCGCGCGAAATAGACCATTTCAAAAATGCACTGCGCGCGTCTGGGCGGCAGTTCGGAGAAGCGGTAATTCTGCACGCCCAGCGCGCTGACCATCACCAGCTCACCGGGTTCGACTTCGCGCACCAGTGTCGCCCCGACCTGGCTTAGCGCGCACGACTCACTGGCGAAATAGATGCTGCCGTCCTTCTCGCCCATCACCAGCGGCTTGAATCCATTCGGGTCACGGGCGGCGATCACGCAGTCGTGCGTCATCAGCAGAAAGGCGAATGCGCCCCGCAGCTCGGCCAGAGCGCGCCCGACGCGGCGGGTGCGGTCACGGAAGTGCGGGTCGGCGAGCAGGTGGAGCAGCACCTCGCTGTCGGTCGTCGTCTGGAAAATGGATCCAGCCTTCTGGTATTTTCGCCGGAGATCCTGCGCGTTGGTGAGATTGCCGTTGTGCGCGATCGCCCAGGCGCCGTCGGCGCACTCCGCGACCAGCGGCTGCACATTCTGCGGCCGCGATGCGCCGGTCGTCGAATACCGCACATGCCCGATCCCCATCCGGCCCTGAAGGAAGTCGAGCATCTCCACGCCGAAGACATCTTCAACGAGCCCCAGCCCCCGATGACTGCGGAGCTTGCCGGAATCGCTGACCACGATGCCGGCGCCTTCTTGACCCCGGTGCTGCTGGGCGAACAGGCCCGAATATATCACGCGCGAAGCATTCGGCACATTAAAGCAGCCGAACAGTCCGCACGCCTCCTTCGCTTCCTGCCCCATGGTGACTCCTTAACGTTTCGCGGCGTTTTTCGACAGCCAGTGGTGGACGCTTTCGGCAGTGGCGCGGCCGTCGGCGATGGCTCGCACCACCAGCGAGGCGCCGCGGGCGAGGTCGCCAGCGGCGAAGACGCCGGGAACGGTCGTCAGGTTGTCGGCGTCCCGGATCACGGTGCCGCGACTGTCGAACGATACGCCCAGTTCCTGAAGCAGCTTGTTCTTGCGCGGCCCGGTGAAGCCCATCGCCAGCAGCACCAGATCGGCCTCCACGTCAAATTCCGAATCCGGCTTGATCCGCATCTGCGGCCGGCCGCCCGTGCCGGGGACCCACTCGACCCCGGCGCACCGGAGGCCGCTCACCGCGCCCTCCCGTCCGAATGCGCGAATCGTGGTGACGCACCACCGCCGTTCGCCGCCTTCCTTATGGCTGCTCGAATCGCGCCGGATCAGCGGCCAAGCCGGCCAGGGGTTGGAGGGTGCACGGGTTGCGGGTGGCTCGGGCAGAATTTCGATCTGCAGCGCCGACGTCGCGCCCTGCCGCAGAGCCGTCCCCAGACAGTCCGATCCGGTGTCGCCGCCGCCAATCACCACGACCCGCTTGCCGGCCGCCGAGATGTCGTAGCGCGGCTGAACCGGGTCGCCGTCGAGCCGCATATTCTGTCCGCGGAGGTAATCCATCGCAAAATGGATACCGCTGAATTCCCGCCCGGGCACCGTCAAGTCGCGAGGTTCGCGCGCGCCACCGGTCAGCACGATAGCGTCGAATCGGCTGAACAGAAACTTGGTGGAGATGTCGTCGCCGACCTGCACGCCGCATTCGAAGGCCACCCCCTCATCCCGCATGAGCTGCACGCGCCGGTCGATGACCGCCTTCTCCAGTTTGAATTCGGGAATGCCATAGCGGAGGATGCCGCCCGGACGGAGCGCGTTCTCATAGACCGTCACGCGGTGGCCGATCCGGTTGAGCGAGTCGGCGGTCGCCAGGCCGGCGGGTCCCGAACCGATGACCGCGACGCGGGTGGCCAGCCGCATCGCCGGCGGGCGCGGCTTCATCCAGCCTTCGGCAAATCCCATCTCAATCACCGCCAGTTCGATGTTGCGGATGGTCACCGGATCGCCGACCAGACCCAGCACGCACGATCCTTCGCATGGCGCCGGACAGACCCGGCCCGTGAACTCGGGAAAGTTGCTCGTGCTGAGCTGCAGGTCGAGCGCCTCGCGCCAGCGGCCGTGCTGCACCAGTGCGTGGATCTCGGGGATGTGATTGGCCAGCGGACAGCCGCAGCCGTGACAGAAGGGGATGCCGCAGTCCATGCACCGCTCGGCCTGCCGCCGGGCTTGGTCCTCGGGCAGTTGACGCTCCACTTCGCGCCAGTCGTGCAACCGCTCGTCGCGGCTGCGGCTGCCGGCCGCCTTGCGCGGAATATTCAGAAAACCTGTTGGATTATTAGTCACGCTGCACCTCCTGGCGTGCCGTCTGCTCGTCTTCTCGCATCATCTGCCCCAACACCTTGCGGTATTCCATGGGGAAGACCTTGACGAACCGGGGGGCGGTCTCGTCCCATGTGTCGAGCATCTTCACAGCCCGTTCGCTGCCGGTGGCAGCCGCGTGTTTCTCGATCCATCCGCGCAGCTCGGAAAGGTCGGCCTCTGAAACAACCGGCTCCAAATCCACCATGTCCAGATTGCACCGGGTGTCGAACAGGCCGTCCTCATCATAGACATAGGCCAGACCGCCGCTCATGCCCGCCCCGAAATTGAGTCCGGTTTGGCCGAGCACCACCACACGCCCGCCGGTCATGTACTCGCAGCCGTGGTCGCCCACACCCTCCACGACCGCCACCGCGCCGCTGTTACGGATGGCGAAGCGTTCGCCCGCGCGGCCCGCGAGGTACGCCTCGCCGCAGGTGGCGCCGTACAGCAGGACGTTTCCGGCGATCGTGTTGGCGTCGCCGGCCGTGCCGACGCCAGCCGGTGGACGCACCACGATGCGCCCGCCGGAGAGGCCTTTGCCGACGTAGTCGTTGGCCTCGCCCTCGAGGATCAAGGTCTGCCCGCGCACCGCCCACGCGCCGAAGCTCTGGCCCGCGACGCCCGTGAAGCGCATCACCACCGTGTCGTCAGGAAGCCCCCGGTGGCCGTATTTCCGGGCGATGCGGCCAGCCACCTGCGTGCCGACTGTCCGATGCACGTTGCGGATCGGTGAGTCGGTCACGATCTTCTGCCCGGTCTCGATGGCGGGTCCGATCTGCTCCAGCAACTGGGCATCCAGCGTGGCGCCCAGATCGGTGTGGCGAGGGCTGACGCACCGGGGCGCCGTCTGGGTCTGCGGCCGGTAGAACACGTTTGTGAAATCAAGCCCACGCGCCTTCCAGAACGTCACCGCTTCGTTGGTCTCCAGCAGATCGGCCCGGCCGACCGCCTCGTCCAGCGAGCGCAGGCCGAGCGCGGCGAGGCGTTCACGCACATCTTCGGCCAGAAAGCGGCAAAAGTTGACCAGGTGCTCAGGCCGCCCCGTGAAGCACGCGCGCAGTTTCGGGTCCTGGGTCGCCACGCCGACCGGGCAGGTGTTCTGATGGCATTTGCGCATCATCACGCATCCCATGCAGACCAGCGCCCCCGTGGCAAAGCCAAACTCCTCGGCGCCGAGCAGGGCGCCGATGAGGATGTCGCGCCCGGTCTTGAGCTGGCCGTCGACCTGCACCCGCACCTTGTCGCGCAGGTGGTTGAGCAGCAGCGTCTGCTGCGTCTCGGCGAGGCCGATCTCCCACGGCGCGCCCGCATGCTTGATCGAGGTCAGCGGCGATGCGCCCGTGCCGCCGTCATAGCCGCTGATCAGCACCCGGTCGGCCTCGGCCTTGGCCACGCCTGCGGCGACCGTGCCCACGCCCAGCTCCGAAACCAGCTTGACCGACACCTCGGCGTCGGAGTTGACGTTGCGCAGGTCGTAGATCAGTTGCTTGATGTCTTCGATCGAATAGATATCGTGGTGCGGCGGCGGCGAGATGAGGGTCACGCCGGGCGTGGCGTGACGCACCCGGGCGATCTCGGCATTGACCTTGTGGCCGGGGAGCTGGCCACCCTCGCCCGGCTTGGCGCCCTGGGCGATCTTGATCTGCAGCTCGCGGGCGTTGACCAGATACTCGGTCGTCACGCCGAAGCGGCCGCTGGCGATCTGCTTGATCGCGCTGCAGCGGTTGTCGCCATTCGGCAGGAGCGTGTACCGCTCGGGATCTTCGCCGCCCTCGCCGCTGTTGCTCTTGCCGCCCAGCCGGTTCATGGCGATCGCGATCGTCTCGTGGGCTTCGCGGCTGATTGAGCCAAACGACATCGCGCCGGTCACGAACCGCCGCATGATGGACGCGGCCGGCTCGACTTCCTCCAACGGCACGGGGTCGGCCGCTTTGAACGCGAACATCCCGCGGAGCGTGAACTGCTTATGCGTTTGGTCATTGATCAGGGCGGCATACGTCTGGTAGCGCGCGTAATCATTCTCGCGGACGGCCTGTTGCAGCGTGGCGATCGTCTCGGTTGTCCACAGGTGGCGTTCGCCATCCTTGCGGAGCTTGTAAAACCCGCCGCTCGGCAGGATCGGCCGCTGATCCTGGCGCGGTTCGCGGGCGGCTCGCCAGCGGGCGTTGGCCTCAGCCGCGATCTCGTCGAGGCCGATCCCGCCGACCCGCGAAGCGGTGCCGGTGAAATAGCTCTCGGCCACGTCACGGCCGATTCCCACCGCCTCGAACACCTGCGCGCTGCGGTAACTGCGCAGGGTCGATATCCCCATTTTGGACATGATCTTGCGCAGCCCCTCGCAGAGCGCGGCGATGTAGTTTTCGATCGCCTTGACGGGCGTGATCGGCGCGCTCAATCTAGACTCGATGGCCATCTGGGCGATGGTCTCAAAAGCCAGATACGGATTCACGGCCGTAGCACCGTAGCCGAGCAGCAGCGCCAAGTGCATCACCTCGCGGGGTTCACCCGATTCCACCAGCAGCCCCACACGGGTGCGCAGCCCCTTGCCAATCAGGTGGCGATGGACCGCCGCGACCGCCAGCAACATCGGGATCGGCGTCTCGTCAGCGGTCAGTCCGTGATCGCTGAGCACCACGATGTTCTCGCCCTGATAGACCGCCGATTCGGCCCGTTGCGCCAGTTGCAGCAGCGCCGCCTGCAGGGCCGCCCCCGTGCCTCCGGCGGGAAAACCGATCTGCAGCGTGTGTGCGTGGAACTCGCCGCTGTTCAGGTTGCGGATCCGATCCAGATCTTCGTTGGACAGCACCGGATGTTGCAGCTTGACCAGTCGCGCATGCCCCGGCACTTCGCTGAGGATGTTGGCCGGATTGCCGATGAAGGTCATCAGCGACATCACCAGTTGCTCGCGGATCGGGTCGATCGGCGGATTGGTGACCTGGGCGAACAGTTGCTTGAAGTAGTTGTAGAGCGCCTGGGGCTTTTCGGAGAAGACGGCCAGCGGCACGTCATGGCCCATCGATCCGACGGCCTCATGCCCCTTGGCGGCCATGGGTTCCAGCAGCACGTCGAGATCTTCGCGGGTATAGCCGAAGAGCCGCTGCCGCTGCAACAGCGTCGCGGCGTCGGGCATGACGGGGGCGACCGCGCCAAAAAGTCCCTGCAGCGTGATGGCGTTCTCTTCCACCCAGCGACGGTAGGGGTGCCGTCGCGCCAGGAGGCCCTTGACCTCGACGTTCTTCATCACCCGGTGCTTCTGCAAATCAACCACCAGCGTCTGGCCGGGGCGGAGCGCGCCCTTTTCGGCCACGTTCTCCGGCGCGATATCCAGCACGCCCGTCTCCGACGCCAGCACGATGAAGCCATCGCGGGTCACGGTGTACCGGGCGGGCCTGAGACCGTTGCGGTCCAGAATCGCGCCGACGCATCGGCCGTCGGTGAATGCCACCGTCGCCGGTCCGTCCCACGGCTCCATCAGCCCCGCGTGATATTCAAAGAACCCGCGTTGATCGGGGCCGATCGGATACTTGGTGCCCCACGCCTCGGGAATCAGCATCATCATGGCGTGCGGCAGCGAGCGGCCGCCCCGGTAGAGCAGCTCGACCGCATTGTCGAGCGCCGCCGAGTCGCTTCCGCCCGCATCCACCACGGGGAGAATCTTCTGGATGTCCGCGCCGAAGAGGTCCGAGGCGAGCGCGTGCTCGCGCGCCTGCATCTGATTCAGGTTGCCGCGGAGGGTATTGATCTCGCCATTGTGGCCGAGGAACCGGAACGGCTGCGCCAGTTCCCAGGAGGGGAACGTGTTGGTGCTGTAGCGCTGGTGGACTACGGCGACGGCGCTCGCATACCGCGAATCGCGCAAGTCGCGATAAAAACCCGAGACCTGTCCGCCGGTCAGCATCCCCTTGTAGACGATCGTGCGGCAAGAGAAGCTCGCCACGTAGAAAATCTGTCCGGGCGGCAACAGCGGGAGCACCCGCGCCTGAATCTGCTTGCGGACCGCATAGAGTTTTCGGTCCAGCGCCTCCCCGGCTAGCCCACATCCGTCGACAAAACCCTGCATGACCACCGGACAGGTCGCCAGCGCCTGCTCGCCCAACACCGAGGAATCCGTCGGCACATCGCGCCAACCGAGAAAGCCGAGTTTTTCGTCCTTCACCACCTCGACCACCGCCGACAAACACAGCGCCCGAGCGGTGGGGGCCTGCGGCATGAAAAACATCCCAACGCCGTAGGTGTCGGCTGGCGGCAACCGACCGGCGACAGCCTCGGTCTTCGCGCGGAAAAGCGCGTCGGGAATCTGCGTCAGAATGCCCGCACCATCTCCCGTTGCCGAGTCGCCACCGACCGCGCCGCGGTGAACCAGATTGCACAAAACCGTGATGGCATCCGAAATGATCGTGTGGCTTGGCTGCCCATTGATGTTCGCCAGAAAGCCCACGCCACAGGCGTCGTGTTCGTTTGCAGGGTCATACAGACCCTGGGCTTCTGGCCTTCGCTGCGCAGGCTGGTCATCGTTTGGCATGGAGTCAATTCCTTACAGTTATGGAGCTGCCTTCCATAGAACTAATGCACCGCCTGTGCCAACCTCGCCACGATCCTCCATATTCATCAAAACGAGCCCGAATTGCAGAGAAATGCGTCATGCCGCCGGAACAGCACGACAAAACTGTCTCATTTTTTCGATCAGGAAGAACAAAAGTGGCGTTTATGTGCCGGGTGTTTAGGTACTGGGTGTTGAGGTACCAGAGGCTCTTGCAACCCCCCCTCTGGGGTGTTTGCAAGAGAGAAGTCAGAATACAGAAGACAGGAGTCAGAATAATAGGACACGTTGCCCATGAGAGGGTTACAATTCTGAATTCTGAATACTGGCTTCTGAATACTGCGCTTG
>JBIJDW010000392.1:0-3150 GCA_044343885.1 Kiritimatiellia bacterium | reverse complement strand
GGAAGGCTGTACCGGATCTTGGTGCGTAATACTTTTACGAAAGGGGCAATCAAGGAAGCGTTTACGGATGGGTCTCGACAGGAGCGCACGTGCGAGCGAAGCTCTGTCGTCCGCATACATTCGAAAGCACTGCACAGGCGATCTGTGTGCTACAGTAGGCATATCGGCATCGATGCTGCTTGTGGCGACGTCTGAACAGGCGGGCAATCGCTAGTTACGTAACTTTTCGTGGAAGATTATGCGATGGCACACTACTTGCTTTTTAAACCGAGCGAGATTTGTGTAAAGTCTCGGTGTGACGGCAGTACATCATTCAGACTCGTATTCCTTCTGACACCTGAAACCTGTTGTCTGGCTCTCGTAAAGGAGTCGCAGAAACGTCGTTGAATAATGGATGATGCTTGATGAAAGGAGTCGATCATGAGTCGGTTTCGTAATGTACACTCATTGGCTTGTGTGCGGGCGATCACGGTTGCCTGCGGATTGATGCTGGGCGCGGGTGCGGCGAACGCGCAGGATGCGAAGTCCGCCAAGGCCGAGGACGACGAGAAGGATGCCCCGGTGAGCGAGACCAAGGCGGTGGTCGTGGCGCCGGCTGTGCGCGTGGAGGGATTGCGGATCAAGAATGTGTCGGTGGCGCCGCGCGACGAGAAGACCGCGATAGTGAAGTTTGACATCGTCTGGGCGAACTCCTGGCGCCACGGGGTCTTTCATGACGCGGCCTGGGTGTTCTTCAAGGTGCGGGCCAACGAAACATCCGCCTGGCAGCCTGTCCGCTTGGCGGCGGATAAAGTGCTGAACCCCGCGGGTTACGGCCAGAAGAAGGAGGGCACGCCGCTGGAGTTCGTGGTGCCGGATGGCAAGGACGGCTTCACCGGTATGTTTGTGCGGCGCGCGCAGGACGGCGTCGGTTTGGTGGACACGCGCGAGGTAACGGCCGTGGTGGAGTGGGGAACGAACATCCAACCAGCAACAGCGGAGACACTGAAACCTGAGATCCGGGCATTTGGCGTCGAGATGGTCTACATCCCCGAAGGGCCGTTCTACGTGGGCAGGGGCTCGGAGGAGCCACGCCCGTTTGAGTTTAGAGGCGGGGGCGGCATGGAGCAGAACTGGTTGTACCGATACAACCGCAAGGACGGCCAGGATTTCACAACGCGGTTTGAGTACTCCAAGAACCCTATCTCGGACTCATGGGTAACGATCTCCCCGCCTCAGCGGTTCCCCGCGTATCTCGTGACCGGTGCCGGCCCGATTCCGACCGGGAAGCAGGAGGGGAGTCTCTGGGCGGTGGGCATCAAGCCTGCCGACAAGGGGACGATTCCGGCCGCATTCCCCAACGGCTATGCGGCCTTCTATTGCATGAAGTACCCGTGGATAACGCAGGGGCAATATGCCGATTTTCTGAACACGCTGACGGTCGCGCAGGCCAAGATCCACTATTGGCCGCACGGACATGGCGATGCGCTTGAGGGCCGCGGCCTCGCCGTTAAACGCGCAGGGAAGTCGCCGAAGTACACCTATTCAGCCACAGACCCGGATGGGAAGTGTCCCTGGGTGTCCTGGGCGGACGCAACCGCCTACGCGGCCTGGGCTGGCTTGCGGCCCATGACGGAACTGGAATTCGAAAAAATTATTCGCGGCCCGGAGTTGGCGGCCCCGAACCAGGCGACCCCGTCCTATTGGGGTGTGGACTCGGTGCAGTGTCTGGAGCTCATTGAGCGTGCGGTATCCATTGGCGACGCCGCAGGGCGCGCGTTCGCCGGGACGCACGGAAGCGGCACGCCCGACGTGCCCGCGGACTGGCCGTCCTCCTTTTTGGAAGGCGTGATCATTCGCGGCGACCCGATCCCCAAAACGGTTGCCTACGCGGCGGGCGGGACATGGCTTCCCGTCCACCTGCTCATTGCAGGCCGCGTGGGTCCGCTCTACGCGCGTTTGGACCGGTCGAACAAAGACCCATACGCCGGCTGGCGTGGCGCGCGTTCCGCCCCCGCACCCACGGGAACCAAGCTGGAAGGCCAGGCTCCCGGTGATACAACCATGACGCCGTTCATCAAGCGGGCGGCGGATGAGACCGTTTCACTCGCCCGCCTGAAGAAACCCATGCAAGCGGATGGCGTGCTGGACGAGTGGGACAAGCCCCTGTTGACCCTGAACGAGCCTTCGACGATCGAACCGGCGCACTTCCGCAGCTACTCGCTCTTTTGTTCCGCCCCCTGGCGTGGCACCGAGGACATGAGCGTCAAGGCGTACCTGGGCCGGGACGACGAGGCCCTGTGCGTGGCGGCCGAGGTGACGGACGACGTGCAATGCAACACGAACACCGCCGCCAGCATCTGGGATGGCGATGCCATGAATGTTGGACTGATCGATACGAATGGGGTGCAGACGAGCCTTTGGCTGGCGCTGACGACAAACGGCGTCGTTTTTCCTCCGGTGGCTGGAAAAAACAAGAGCGTGTCGAAGACCGCCAAGTACGCTGTGGTGCGTGATGATGCCGCAAAGATTACTCGTTATGAACTGCGTCTGCCGCTGGCCGACCTCGGCCTCGCGCCTGGGGGGAAGTGCTGCTACTACTTCATGTTTATGGATAACGATGGCAAGGGAGTGCGCTATCGGTTCCAGTGGGCACCGGTCATAACGAAACCCTTTAATGCCAGGTTCTACTCGAAGTTCGTGTTGGAGGAGTAGATGAGCTTTCAGGTGTCAGGTTTCCGGTGTCAGGAGAGAGCCGTCAGGCAGACGGAAAGGATGCACACGATGAAGAAAACAACAAGGCATGAGGCGGGAAACGAAGGCAGGCTGGCGCGCATGCTGGCCGCCTGCTTTCTTTGGCTGGCGGCGGGCACGGCGCATGCGCAGATTCTGGTTAGCGCGGAAGACACCACGCATCGGGTGAAAGAACCACCGGGGGCGCTTGGGCAAATCACGAACGTCAGGATCGTGCCAGGCGACAAAGACCGCGCCACGATCCAGTTCGACGCCGACTGGATCGGTTCCTGGCGAAACGATTTCAACCACGATGCAGCCTGGATATTCTTCAAGGTGCGGCCTGAGGGCGCGAAGGAATGGCAGCACATCCGCCTGGCGGCGGACCGCGAGTTGAATCCCAAGGGCTACGCCAGCGAAGGCAACCGGAAGATGGAC
>JBIJDW010000391.1:0-3157 GCA_044343885.1 Kiritimatiellia bacterium | reverse complement strand
GGTGTACGACGACGCGGATGGTGATTTTTCGGCCGTCCAGTACGCGCTCGCACAAGGCCCGCAACCGTGGGTGCTGCGCGATGCCGCCGAACAGGCGTCCGTCCGCTGGCTGAACGCCACGAACGCTACGGTGACGGCCCCCGCCACGGACGTGCTGCCCGAAGGCATCCACCACCTCGTGGTTCGGGGCCGTGATGCGGCGGGACAGGTCTCACCTGTCGCCGACATGCCGTTCCTGCTGGATCGCACGCCCCCCGTGATCACCCATGCCGTCGTGGCCACCGACCGTTACAACAAGACCTGTCTGAACGTCACCATCGAGGGCGGATGCGCCACGCCTTTCCTGCGCAATATGAAACTGACAAGCAAAGGTGCGGACCTTGCGCTCTCCACGGACAACGGGCGTGCTTCATTCTCTCCCGCGCGCGTCCAGCTTGAGATTGACTGGCCCTGGCTGCTGCGCCGCCAGGTGCAGACCAGCAAGCCGGGCGATAGTCTCACGCTATCCATCAGCGGCGTCAGCGATGTTGCGGGCAACACCCTTCCCCGTTATGATATCCCGATCACCATTGACACGACCAACGACAAGACGCCGCCCACCGTCATCAGTCTCCTCCCGTCAGAAAACATCGAGTCCTGGCAGACGAGCTTCGTCAACCTTTCCCAGTTTTTCAATCAAGTGGGTGCAGGCCAGGGCAAGACGAATGAAGACGGATCGGTCGTGTTTGAATTCAAGACCCAAAATAACGGGTCTACTCAATTGCGTCGTGCCTACGGAACCAACCCCGGATTGGATACCAGCAAACGGGGATGGTTCGGATTTAGCATCCGCACGCTGGTCGGCGATACCAATCCGCCGCCCGTAGTTGAAATCCGCCTGGTGCCGAGAGCCGTGCCCGAAAAGGCGACCAAGCCGAAAGCACAGGGCGCCTACATACAGCAGCTCCCGGCGCCCGGTTCGCCCCATCCCTTCGTCTGCGGCACGCTCACGTGGAAGGCCGGCGAGTGGCAGAATGTGCTGGTCAATATCCACGACGTCCTCCGGGCCGAGGCCGGTGTCGACGCGGTTCCGGACCTTCGCGAGATCGTGCTCGCGTTTCCGGAAAAGAGCATACGCACGTTCCAGATACGGAGCGCGGCAGTCCTTGCGCCGTATGGCGAGACGAACGTCGTCCGCTTCCGCGCGTATGACGTGTCGGGCATCGAGGGCCTGAGCTGGGAGGGTGGCCGGTCGGCACACCTCGCCATCCGCCCCTCCCGCGTGACCCGGCCGCCCAACACCGTGTGGCTCGATGTCCGCGTCAGCGACCGCGCCGGTAACCGCTCGCCGATCTACATGATTCCCGTGCCGCCGGTGCCGCTTTCTGACAAACTGCCTGCTGAAGTGGAAGACGAATAAGGAAATAGCCCATGACCACGCGCATCCGGGTTCCGCAGCTCGACGCCAACACCATTGATGTAACCGTCACCGCTTGGCATAAGCAGCCTGGCGAGGGCGTTGTTGCGGGTGAGACGATTGGCGAACTGACCACCGACAAGGCCGCCTTTGACCTGGAGGCGCCCGCCTCCGGAACCCTGCTCGCCATCCTGGCGGCCCCCCGAAGCGTGGTCCCTGCGGGCTATGTCATCGGAGTCATCGGCGACCCGGGCGATGCTGATCCGGATGCCGCGGCCGATAACGCCACCCTCCTCGCCGCGTACCGGGCCGCCACCGGCGCGTCGCCCGCCGCTGCTGCCGCCGCCGCCGCCGAACCTGCTGCGGGGCGCGTGCGGGCAACCCCCAAGGCCCGCCGCTTGGCGCAGCAGCACGGCATCGACCTCGCCCGCGTCCAGATCGAGACCGGCGCCGAAGTCGTGGACGAGGCGGCACTGGCGCCTTATCTCAAAACCTGACACCCGCATCGCCGAACCCCGGACACGTTATGCCACTCTGCCTCATTACCGGTTCATCCCGCGGCATCGGCCGCGCCACAGCTTTGGCCCTGGCCGCCGATGGATGGACCGTGGCCGTCCATTACCGGTCGCGCGCCGAAGAGGCCGAGGCGGTTGCGGCCGGGATTCGCGCCATGGGCGGTAGCGCCCAGACCTTCTGTGCCGATGTCTCCGACGCCGCACAGGCCGCCGCGCTGGTCAAGACCGTCGAAACCGCGCTCGGCCCGATCACCGGGCTGGTCTGCAACGCCGGCGTGATCCGCACGCAGTTCACCGCCATGACGGCGGCGGAGGATTGGCGCGCCGTCCTCGCGACCAATCTCGACGGCGCCTTCTATTGCACCAAGGCCGTGATCCGCGGCATGATGCGCCAGCGGAGCGGACGCATTGTCTATGTCTCGTCCGACGCCGCCCTCCTCGGCGACCTCATGCGGGCGGCCTACAGTGCCTCGAAGGCTGGCCTGCTCGGCCTGACCAAGTCCGTCGCCCGCGAGCTGGCCCCGTCCGGCATCACCGTTAACGCCGTGGCGCCCGGGGTCATCGCCACCGATATGACCGCCGACACGCCCGAAACCCGCCGCGTCAAACAGCTCGCCGCCATCCCTCTGAGCCGCTTCGGCGAACCCGCCGAGGTCGCTGCGGTCATCCGCTTCTTCCTGTCGCCGCACGCCGCCTACATCACGGGCCAGGTGCTCTCCGTGGATGGCGGACTCTGCATTTAATGGCGCTTACTACGTCACGACGCCAAGCGCATCCAGCGGGCTCTGCGCCGTGCTGTCCAGCCCTCCTGAAGGTGGCGCAGGTAGTGCTTCTGGAAGATTTCCACCGACCGGACCGCCTGCCGCACCTGCCATTCTTCCGTGTGGCCGTTATGCACCGCCTAGCCGTGCATAACGTCAAAACGGCGAATAGCGCTTTTCTGGCGCAGTTCGCGGTCCAACGGGGCGGAGACATCGTAAGTCATTGGTTTTATTATAGTTTTGAATTTTGAAGCGGGATCTTGACTTTGTATGGGGCGTCAGAGTACGCTTTCCTCCGTAGGCATCGTACGCCGTTTCGCTCTTCGGACCGGTGTATTGCGTCTGGACGCCTATTTAATGTTGAAACGGAACCGCTTCGCGGAGTGAAGACTCCGACCCAGGCGGTTTTTTTTGTGGAAGCGCGGTACGCACAGACAGGCGTAAACTGATTCTCGTGGTCGCGGCATAGTGTCGCGGCCGTTTAA
>JBIJDW010000070.1:0-10203 GCA_044343885.1 Kiritimatiellia bacterium | reverse complement strand
CCGCAGCGAGGAGGGCCGTAACGACCGTCGCGAGGGCGATGCGCTTCCAGCGGTGCGCGGCCCGGCTGAGGCGGGTCAGCTCGCTGACCGGCGTGACGCCGCGGGCGAGCTGGTCCGGTGTGCGGGCGGGGGAGAAGGAGACCGCTTCGCGGACGGTAAGGAGGTGCCTGCGGGGGTCGCGTTCGAGGAAGGGCGTATCCGTTTCGGCGAAACCGGCGGCGAGCAGGGAGGCGCGGTAGGCGTCGAGATCGAACGGCACGGTGCGCCAGACGACCGAACCGGCGTCGTCGTCAAAGATGCAGTACGAGGCGAGCGCCTCGTCCGCGCGGGGGTTGCCAGCCGAGCCGGGGTTGACGAGGTAGCGCTTGCCGGGTTCGACCACAAAATCCTGAGGCTGCAGGTGGTGAGTGACGCCGCTGGCGCCGATGACGAAGAGGGCGGGCAGATGGGTGTGCCCGGTAAAGAGGAGCGGTTCCGGCGCGGCGGGCCAGGAGCGGGCGGCGTCCTCATGGTCCTCGATGTAGTTGAAGGCGGCAGGCTCGGTGAAATCGCCGTGGACACAGCGAAAGCCTGGGCCGGTGAGCGTGAGGGGCTGGGAGGCGAGGAAGCGTGCGGCCTTGTCGGAGAGGCGGGTGCGGGTCCAGTCGAGCAGACGCCGGGCGCGTTCGTTGAAGAGGCTGGGATCGAGCTTGTCGCAGACGGCCGCGTCGTGGTTGCCCATGCAGAAGGCATCGACGTGGCGATAGACCGATTCCAGAACCTCGGAGGGGTTGGGGCCGTAGCCGACGCTGTCTCCGAGGCAGAGGATACGCCCGACGCGTTGCGTAGCGATATCGGTCAGCACGGCGTTCCAGGCTTGCAGATTGGCGTGGATGTCGGAGACGATGGCGTAGCGCACGGGAGTGCCTTTCGGGGTTCAGATTCGCAAACAGTGTAAAACGGAACGGCAAAAACTAGCAATCCCCTTTTTTCGGTATTCAGGCTTGACGCCCAATCCCCGCCGAATCATAATCGCCACGGATTTGAATCATCCTAGCTCTGACAGTTGAACTCACTACGAAGGTACATGATGAATATGCCCGCTGATCTGATCTGTGTGCTCGGCTGTTTCTCGGCTGTACTGGGGGCTTGCATCGGTAGTTTCCTGAATGTCTGCATCTGGCGCATTCCGCGGGACGAGTCGGTGGTGGCCCCCCGTTCGCACTGTCCGGCGTGCAACCGGCTGATCCCCTGGTACTTGAACATCCCGGTCTTGAGCTGGTTGCTGCTGCGCGGTCGCTGCCGCTGGTGCCGGCAGCCGATCTCCGCGCGTTACATCGGCGTCGAGCTGCTGACGGCCGTGCTCTTCTGCATCGTGTTCCTGCAGTATGTGTTTGAGAGTCCGATGCTGGGCATGGTCCCTCTCGTCGACGCCGCGCTGATCCCGGTCTACTGGATCTTTCTGGCGGCGCTGGTGTGCGGAACGTTCGTGGATCTGGACCACATGATCCTGCCCGACAGCGTGACCATCGGCGGCATGATTGCGGGGCCGGTTTTCAGCGCACTGGTTCCCGCGATGCACCACGGCGCGACCGTGTGGTATGACGGCCTGCTGAAGTCCGGGATCGGCGAGATCGCTGGCTTCGGACTGCTCTTTTTGGTGGCGGTGCTGGGGGAAAAGGTCTTCAAAAAAGAGGCGATGGGCTTTGGCGACGTCAAGCTCATGGGCGCGGTGGGGGCGTTTCTCGGCTGGCAAGCGGTGTTGTTTGTCTTGATCGTGGGATCGCTGGCCGGCAGCGTGGTTGGCGTCACGCTCATCCTGCTCAAGAAGACGGAGCTTCAGGGGCGAATTCCCTTTGGCCCTTATCTCTCGCTCGGCGCGTTAATCTGGGTCTTCTGGGGGCAGCGCATTCTCGACGGCTACATCGATATCTTCCTGCCGGCGATGTAAGAGACAAAGACTCTGAATTCCAGGTTGACAAGCGGTGCTCGAATTCGGTAGTCTCATTGCCTTGCTCATTTTACCGTCTTTTGTTCTTTTGAGTCCGTGTTAGGGAAGGATGTGGAGTCGTGACCGTCATGGAGCCATTGCTGGCATTGCAGGAGATTGATGGACGCATTCGGGCTTTGCAGCAGGAGATTCAAGACCTGCCTGATCGCAAAGAGCAGGAGAAGTCCCGGCTGAAGGGGGCGACGGTCGTCCTCGCGGCCGCCCAGTCCAATCTGAAGATCACGCAGCTCAACCTGAACGCCGCTGAGGGCGAGGTGGCCAACCGCAAGGAGCGGTTGGAGAAACTGCGGCAGCAGCAGCAGGCGCTGAAGACCAACCGGGACTTTCAGGCGATGACCCACGAGATCACGCGGGCCACGGATGAAATTGAGCAGTGCGAGGCCCGGCAGATCGCGCTGATGGACGAGGTCACGCCGGCTGCGGCCCGTGTGGCGGAGGCCCAGGCGAAACTCAGCGATGATACGGAGATCGTGAACCGCTATCTGAAGGAGTTGGACCAGCGCATGGCCGACGGGCAGACGGAATTGACCCGATGCTTAGCCGAGCGCACCGACGCATTGAAGGCGGTGACCTCGCAACCGGCGCTGCTGGCCTACACCCGCTTGCTGCCCAGGCGCTGGCCGGTGATCGTCCCGCTTGAGGGCGGCACGGTTTGCGGTGGCTGCCACTTGACGCAACCCCCGCAAATGGCGCATCTGGTGCGGCGTAATGCGGCCATTGTAGCTTGCCAGACGTGCGGGAGAATTTTGTATTCGGCCGATTGAGGCTCTTGCAAAACCCCCTCTGGGGTTTTTGCAAGAGAGGATTCAGAACACAGAATTCAGGAGTCAGAATAATGGTACACGTTGCCGGTGAGGGTTCCCATTCTGAATACTGACTTCTGAATACGGCGCTTGCAGAACCGACGAAGGAGGTTTTGCAAGCGCCTCGATTGATTCTGACAGGTTCGCGGGAGGTGACCGACCGCCCGCGCGCGGGAGACCGCTGCGCGGGAGGAAAGTCCGGACTCCATAGGGCGGGATGCCCCGTGGTTAACGCGGGGAAGGCGCTGCTATACCGGCGCCGATGGAAAGTGCCACAGAGACATACCGCCGGTGACTTCGGTCATCGGTAAGGGTGAAAAGGCGGTGTAAGAGACCACCGGACGGTTGCGCAAGCACCGTCGCTAGGCAAACCCCATCCGGAGCAAGACCAAATAGGGAGTTCCAGGCGCTGCCCGCGCCGCCCGGCTTCGGCCGGAAGACTCCGGGTTGGTCGCATAGTCGAATGGTCGGGCGGACGCCGAAAGGTGCCCAGACAGAATCCGGCTTATGACCCTCCTGCGGGCCTGTCACTTTAGCGCACGGTGATCGTGCTGTCGCATCGTTCGCCGGGGCGGCGGGTGGTGATGGCGAGGAGCAGCCGGATGCTGCGCGCATCGGCGGGGATCGTGAGCGGCATGCCCGTCTGGCCCTGCACCCAGAAGATCCTGCGCGCGTCGGTCTCGGTGTCGTAAACGATCTGGATGGTCATGTCGCGGTGCAGGATGGGCTGGGTGAACACCTGCGAGGGCGTCTTGTCGTATTGAACGATGATCTGCACGGCGGGGCCAGCGTCTTTGTTGGGCGCCAGAGCCTTGGATGTGATTTGGAACGTCGCATCCAACTGTTTGGCCGCCGGGATCGTCCAGCGGATTGCCTTGCCCAACCATGAGCGATCACGCATATCGATGGATGCCTGGTCGACTACGCGCACGCCTTCGACGCGAATCTGGCCGCGTTCCTTGTCAAACGTGAGCGACAGCTCGTTGGGCAGGTCGGGATGCCCGAAAAGCGATCCCTCCCGGGCGTATCTGGCGACAGGTTCCACTGTCCATGTACGCCAGGGAGCGTCTGCAGAAGATCCGGTCCGCGCGCCGGGTGTTGCCTCAGACAGATCATCGGACGCCGGCGGCAACCGTCCTGATCGCACCAGCGCGCGGCATTCGATCGCGCCGAACAGCCGGTTCTCGGCCATCGCCTTGCGCCAGTAATCGGTCTCTTTCTTGACGAGCACCGCATCGGGGATGCGGTTGCGGATCGTCAGCTCTTTCGTGATCGCGTCGAGCCGTCCGATGAGCCGTCCGGCGAGATCGGTAAATTGCTTGTTACGAAGTTCGGCTTGATCGCTTTTGTTTTTTAGATAGGCGTCCTGCAACTGGCGGAGCGCCGCAGGCGTTTTGACGATAGCGGATTCGGGCATTTCGGGAACCCGTTCAAACGGATCGGCCTCGCCCGCGATGGCCGTGATGAACCGTTCCGACTCCTGCATGACGACCAGGATGCCCTCCAAATCGCCGACATCCTGCAACTTGCGTCTGAGCGCCGCGAGCTGGTTCGTGTAGACACGCGGTGAACCGGCCCCCGTTTCCTCGTGCTGGCTTTGAATCTTGGCACACTCGGCGTCAAACACCGCGAGCGCCTGGGCGACCTCGGAAGGCGGTGCGTTTTGGGCGGATGCGGGCACAGCCAACGCAATCGCGAGCGCCGCGAACAACCCCCCGCCTCCGCTCAAAGCCGTGCGAATGAATGTACGAACAATCATAAAGGGCATAATCTCGTGAAATTGGGTTCAAAATTACCACAAACGGTGGTTTGATTCAACCGAAAACAGGCAGTTCGTTACCAAGCTGAGGCGCTTGCAAAACCTCCTTCGTCGGTTCTGCAAGCGCAGTATTCAGAAGCCAGTATTCAGAATTCAGAATTGTAACCCTCTCATGGGCAACGTGTCCTATTATTCTGACTCCTGTCTTCTGTATTCTGACTTCTCTCTTGCAAACACCCCAGAGGGGTTTTGCAAGAGCCTCAAGCCTCTCGAAAATAACGCATCTGCGTCAGCGCCGAATGACATGGCCGGGGCCGATGGCGACGGTGCGGCCGATGCCGCGAATCCGGGCCTCGATGCAGCCACGGCATTTGCGGGCGTTGTCGTCGAGACAAATCTTGCCGGGATAGAGAGCGTAGAGCGCCCGGCGATCGGTGGGCGTGACTGCGGGCATCACCACGTTGGCGCCAGCCTGGAGCGCTTTTTCGCGTCCCAAGGGATCGAGCGAGGCCATCGCCGTGGTGGCGGGGATGTGCGCATAGGGGAAGACCAGACGAAGTACGGCGACGAGTCGAAGGGCCTGGTCAAACGTGCCGCCTGCGGCATCGGCCAGGGGTGTCTCGGGATGCGGAATGAAAGGCCCGACGCCGATCATCTCCGCGCCGAGATCCCGGAGCCAGAGGACGTCACGGGCCAGCGCGGCGGGGGTCTGACCGGGCAGGCCGACCATGACGCCCGATCCGAGCTGGTAGCCGAGGCGCTTCAGGGTGAGCAGGCAGGCTTTGCGCTCCTCCAGATCGTCATCGGGATGCAGCCTCCGGAACAGGACGGGGTCGGTGGTCTCGATGCGCAGCAGGTAGCGGTCGGCGCCCGCTTCCCGCCAGAGGCGGTAGTCGGACTCGTCGCGCTCGCCGACGCTGAGGGTGATGGCCAGAGCCGTTTTTTCTTTGATGGCTCGGATGATCTCGGCCAGACGCGGGCCGGTGAACCAGAGATCTTCGCCGGACTGCATAACGAGGGAGGGGAAGCCGAGCTTTTCGGCTTCGCAGGCGGTGGCGATGATCTCCTCGGGGGTGAGGCGGTAGCGTTCGACTCTGGCGTTGTCGCGCCGCAGACCGCAGTAGTCGCAATTCCGGCGGCAGGTATTGGAAAACTCGAGCAGGCCGCGGAGGTGGACTTCGTTGCCGACCGTGGCAACACGGACCTGGTCGGCGGCCGCGTAGAGGCTCGGCGCGTCCGTGTCGCCACAGGCAATCAGGGCTGCGAGTGCGTCCGCGCAGGGAGGCGGGTCAGAGCGAAGAACATCCAGTGCGGCAGAGAAGGTCATGGCAAATTCAGGCTCCCGGTGCGGTACCCGTCGAGATCGAGGGAAACGAAGGTGAAGCCAGCGGCCTTGACGGCGGCGGTGATGCGGAGGCGAGTGCCGGGGTCGATCAGACGCGGAAAATCGTCCGGGGCGATCTCGATGCGCGCGACCGTGCCGTGGTGACGGACGCGCACGGTGGCGAATCCGGCATCCTGGAGGCTCTGCTCGGCGGTCTCGATCTGCCGCAGCACGGCGGCGGTGACGGGTGTGCCATAGGGGAGACGCGAGGCGAGGCAGGCCATGGCCGGCTTGCGGGCGGTGGGGAGGCCGAGGCTTTCGGAGAGGAGGCGGATGTCGGCCTTGGTGAGGCCGGCCTCCTGCAGCGGACTGCGCACGCCGCATTCGCGGGCCGCCTGGCTGCCGGGCCGCCAATCGCTCCGATCGTCGGCATTCTGGCCGTCGATCACGGCCGTGATGCCGCGGGCTTCGGCCTGTTTTCGCACCTCCGCCATCAGCGTCTGCTTGCAGTAATAGCAGCGGTTCTTGGGATTGGCGGCGTAGTGCGGGTTGTCCATCTCGCCGGTCTGAACCACGACGAGCTCCACGCCCATCCCGGCGGCCAGATCCTCGGCCTCTGACTTCTCACGGCGCGGCAGGCTGGGCGAGTCGCCGATCACGGCCAGGACGTTGGACGGTCCCAGCGTGTCGGCGGCGACCCTGAGCAACAGCGTGCTGTCCACGCCGCCGGAAAAGGCGACCGCCACGCGGCCCAGCGCGCGCAGTGAAGTTTGGAGGGCGGCGGTGGAGTCGGCCAGGTTCATGGTAATCCGTGTTGGCTAATCGTGGCGATTGAAAAACAATGGCGAAGCGCGAGCCGCTACTTCTTGTCCGGCCCCGGGTCCGACCCTTTCCGGACGGGAGGCGGCGCCTTGAAGACGGCGTCGAAATTGACCTCGAAGGGACGCGCGGGCAGGGGCTTGCCGGCGGCCATGGCCGCCTTGAGGTCGGCGGCCGAGTCGGGGTCGAACCACCAGTAGGCGACGACGTCGCCCTCGGTGCCGTATTTGGAGAGGACGGTGTCGGGCATGCCGAACTTGTCCCAGTAGAGGAGGCGGGTGGCATCGCTGTTCCAGAGGAGGACGAAGGGGACGCTGGCGGCGAGGACGCCGTCGATCTGGCGGAGGATGGCGTTGCGTCGGGCGGGGTCGAACTCGGTCTTCTGGCTCTCGATCCAGGCATCGACGCGGGGGTCCTTGAATCCGGCGACGTTGTTGCCGGAGGGGCGGTCGGCCTCGCGCGAGAGCCACATGTGTTCGGGGTCGCGGAAGAGTCCGCCGCCGTAGCTGCACCAGGTCATGTCGAAATTGAAGGCATCCATGTCGCGCATCCACGAGGCGAAATCCTTGCGCTCGATGACGAGGTTAATCCCCGCTTTCTTCATGGCTTCGGCATAGACAGCCAGAAACCGGTCGCCTGCGCCGTCGCGGGTGAGGAAACGGATCACGAGCGGCCGTCCGTCCTTCTCGAGCACGCCGGTCTTGGGGTTGGCGGCCCAGCCGGCCTCTTTCAGCAGGGCCGAGGCGCGGACGGGATCATAGGCGACGAGCGTGTTGGTGCAGGGGGTCTGGGCGTCGTAGAGGTCCTCAAAGTACGAGCGGTGCAGAAAATACGCCTTAAACATGAGGGTGCTGTTCATGGTTTCGCGATCCAGAAGGGCGGCGAGTGCCTGGCGAACGCGCAGGTCGTCGAAGGGAGGGCGCCGGAGATTCATGCCAAACCCCTGAAATCCGACGGGGTTGTGGTTGCGCACGCGGCGACGGACGATCCAGTTGTTGTCGAAGCGGGGGCCGCGGGTCTCATTGGCCCAGATGCGGGCGGTATAGACGGCGTAGACATCGATGTCGCCCTTTTTCATCGCCTCGAAGGCGTTGTCCTGATCGGTGAAAAAGCGGTAGATGATGGTCTGGAAGTTGAAGACTCCGGCATTGGAGGGACGGCTGCGGGCCCACCAATCGGCGCGGCGTTCCAGGCGCAGGTCGCTGTTCTCGCGCATCGCGGCAAAGCGGTAGGGGCCGGAGACCACGGGGAACTCGAAGTTGATCGTGTTGAAATCCCGGCCCTCAAACGCATGGCGGGGGAGGATGGCGAAACCGCCTGCGGCGAGGAGGTTGCGCCAGTGGGCCTCACGGGCCGTGAATCGGACCGTCCGCTCATCGACCACCTCGGGCGGGGCAAAGACGCCGAGCGACACCTTGTTCGGGCCGGTGTCATTCGTGGGATTCATGATCGCGTCGAAGGTCCAGCGGACGTCGGCGGCGGTGACGGGCTTGCCGTCGGACCAGCGGGCGGCGGGGTCGAGGTGGAAGGTGAAGGTCTGCTTGTCGTCCGAGACCGTCCACCGGCTTGCCAGTCCCGGAACGAGATCGGTCGTGAGAGGATCGGTGCCCAGGAGGGGCTCGTACATCATGCCGAAGACCTGCTGGGAGGAGGAGAAATTATCGAGGTAGCCATTGAAGCTCTTGGGCTGGATGCCGGAGAGGGTGATCGTGCCGCCGGAGACGGCATGGGGAGACGCGAGCGGGCTAGGCCGGTCGGTCCAATCGGGCTTGGGGAACTGCTCCTCGGCCCGCCCGCAGGCGGCCGTGAAGAGGCCGAGCAGGGCGGCGGCAGAAAGACTGGGGCGAAGGGAACGCATCCTAAAACCTCCTGTGAGTTATCAGAGGCTCGTGCAAATCGTTATCTGCACGCCCCAAGCGAACGGGAAAATAATCGCACATTCCGTGGCGTTTGTCCACCGGCCTTCCCGCAGCCTCGGTTGACGACTACGGCGACGACTACGGTTGACGATTGGTTCCATCTCCCCGTTAACCGTAATCGTCGCCGTAGTCGTCAACCGGTCTCACATCGTTGTCATAATCCTTGTCGCGCTCCTTGTCGACAACGATCTGAAACCAGAGCCCTTCTCCTCTCCATTAGCCTGAGGCGCGACGGGACGCCGCTGTCTCGCGCGCGCGGCGTAATCATGCGCAATGGCCACGATCAAATCCTCACGATAATCTTTTCGCATGACCCCGCTCTCTCAACGGCCACACCCCCTGTCGCTAACCGATTACCTAATACTGCCGGGCTTTGTCGGCGTGCAGCTTGATCGTCTGCTGCACGCCGTGTTCCTCCAGCAGCCGAACGTCCCAGAGCAGCGTGTGCGCGATCCTATTTCCTCATCGTAAACCGCGGAAAGCGAGCGATTATGGGCGGATACTCCATGCTGGGATGCAGCGCCACCGCCGCCCGCATGCCCTTCTCATCGTCGCCATCAACGACCATCATGTTAAGGGAAAAGTCCTCGCCGGATGCCACTCCGATGGCAGCCAACGGCAGCCCCAGTTCGTAGCGCGTGGTCCGGGTCTTGTCATCGCGCGCCACGGCGCGGCTGGCGGCCGTCAACACGTCGTTGCTCGGGCCTGAAAATTGATGCATAACGACGCCGTTCGTGGTCAATGCAAGCGCCAAGCTCCAGTTGCTGCCCGTGGCATTGCCGATGTGGACCTGCAGGGCGTCGCCGTTCCACAGCATGTTGCCGGCCTGTGTGTTGCAATGCCGGTCGTCGGTGACTTCAGCAGCCACACACAGCGACTGACCATCGTGGGCCAAGAACAGCCTCGCGCTAACATCTTCAGAGCCCCGCCAGGGGTCGTAACTGAATGTCGGCAGGAAGGTTCGATACCTGACCGGGAGGACATCCTCGGCTGCATTGAGGATCGCCGTTGGCTCGGGTTGCCCACCTGTCGTACCCCACTCATCCAGCACCCCGTCGCAGCGCAGCGCGCCGGCCAGACGAGGAATCGCTTTGACACCTTCGGGATCGAAGCGTTTGGCCGCCTGCCGAAGGGCCGTATCGCCCGCAGGAGCCGTGCGCGCCGCGCGCCAGCAACCGGTCAGGCTCCGATCCAGAAACACGTTCCGGAAGGAACCACGGCCCGACGTCATCAGCGCGCCGTTGTTATAGTACGGATCGTAGCGGACCGAAACCGCCTCCATGTCCGTGGGCCAGTCGCCCGGCAAATCGAGCGTGCCGCGGCCGTGCGTGCCGGCGAACGTCCGGCCCGCAGCACTGCTGATCGAAATCGGACGATCATACCAGTTTGGAAGACCCATCCAGGCCAACCCCCAGTATGAGAAACCGACTTCGTTCGGCCGCGGATCCAAGGGGCCGCGAATGGCTTTCTCGAATTCCAGTTCCGTCATTGGCCGCAACCCCGCCCACGCTGCGAACACCGCGCCGTCGGCATATGACAGCCTGAGACACGGCGCGTCTGGCTTCGCTGGCGTGAACGTCCATTCCGGT
>JBIJDW010000390.1:0-3173 GCA_044343885.1 Kiritimatiellia bacterium | reverse complement strand
ACTTGCTCGCACAGCCGCAGCGCCGCAGGAATATCCGCGTGGCCAAACGTCTTGATTTCCAACATGCGTGTCTCCGTTTCATTAGCTAGCCGCTGCCACGCGGCCCCTGCACGGGGCGCATGGAGTGTTACTCTTCAATCATAATCTTAATCGTAATCCTAATCTTCATCCCTGTAGTCATGGGTGACAGTGTACGATCACATGCATGGTTAAAGCAAGATTACGATTATGATTACGAATCAACGATCTCATTAGAACGGCCACCGCCCTGCGCCCAGTGAAAAATGAACGCGACGCGGACACAATGAATTTGCTACCATCATCCGCATGACCGCTTGTATGTTGTTGCTTCGTTTGTTGCGGTGAGCATTCGCCTGGCAGAAGGCGGGAAGGGGAATCATCATGCTTAAACTCTTGCACATTGCCTCGGGCGCGCCGCAGGGCGAAATCTGGACCGGCGTTTTCCGGGATGCGCTCGCGAAAGTCGGCGACGTGACGATCATTGAAAACGGTGCCGCGCTGGATGACGCAAAACGGCTGGCGCTGATTCAGGGCGCGGAGGTTTTGCTTGTGGGCTGGGGATCGGCGCCGGTGCCTGCGGCCATTGTCCGCGAACCGGGCGCACTGCGCTACATCTGCAACATCACGGGCGAGATGAAGCAATGGGTGACGCCGGAGATCGTGGATTCGGGATTGCCCGTGACCAACTGGGGTGACGCGCTCGCGCCAGCCGTGGCCGAGGGCGCCATGACGCTTCTGCTGGCGGTGCTCAAGGATCTGCACCAACAGGTCCAGTTCATCCGCAACGACGGGTGGTGTCTCAATAAGACAGTCACGGGTGGATCCCTTGAGGGTCTGAACGTGGGGGTCTATGGCTGCGGGGCCATCGGGCGGTTTTTTATCGAGCTGATCCGCCCGTTCCGGCCGGTGTTGCGCGTGTTCGATCCCTACGCGGCGGAGGTGCCCTCAGGGTGTGAACGCGTGGCGAGCCTGGAGGCGCTTTTCAGCGCCTCCGAGGCAATCGTGATTCATGCGGGATTGAACCCGGAAACGCGGCATAGCGTCACCGCTGAGCTTTTGAGTCGGTTGCCGCGCCACGGCGTGGTAATCAACACCGCTCGTGGGGCGATCATCGATCAGGATGCGCTTTTTGCGGAACTGGCAAGCGGACGTTTGCGCGCCGGACTGGACGTGCTCGATCCCGACGCGTTGCCAGCGGGGCATCCGGCGCGGAGCTGGGAAAACTGCATCTTGACGGCTCATCAAGTCAACCGAAATTGGCCGACGGACGGCAACCCGCCGACGCGACTGGACGCCATGCACCGCGTCTGCCTGGACAATGTGCGTCGTTATGCGGCCGGCGAGCCGTTGCGTTTCGTCATCGACCCCATCGCGTATCGGCGCCAAACATGAGATGTTCGACACGGTCATAACGCTGCTGGACGGCGAGCATGGCGCGGAGATAGTCCGTGTTGCGCGCGTGACGTTTTTTGTTCTGCTGACCGTGTGCTGCGTGGCCTTCGTGATGGCGTCGCGTCCCACGGGCGGCAGTTGGCGTGCTTTTTTTCTGCTCAAACTGCTGATCGTGGCGGCGCTGCTGGGCGTGCTGGGATATCAGGCAGGCTGGCAGATCGCGGGTTTTCGCAAGCCCGAATTTGTCGCGTTCATGCGGCGTTACAATCAGCGTCCCGATGCGGCAGACAGACAGGTGAAGCGTGGGGCGATTTACGACTGCACGGGCGTCAAGTTGGCCGAGTCGGGCGCCAACGAGCCGTGGGGGAGGGTCTATCCGCTGGGCGCGGCGGCCGCCCACGTGGTTGGCTATTACCATCCGCGCTACGGGATCGCAGGTCTGGAGCGTGCGGCCGATCCGCAGCTCGCTGGCTATGGAATCACGACCCGTCGGGAACGCGAGCAATTCGGTCGCAATCTGCTCGACCGCAAGCAGGCCGAGGGGCTTTATCTGGCGCTGACCCTCGACGCGAGGCTGCAGCAGAAGGCGTTCGATCTGTTGGACGGGCGACGCGGCGCGGTGGTGATTTTGAGGCCGCGGGACGGCGCGATCCTGGCACTGGTCAGTTCGCCTGCGTTTGATCCCACGGATCCCGCTCCGGCGGAGCAGGAGACCGAGACGGCACCGATGCTCAACCGGGCGCTGCACGGGCGCTATCCGCCCGGATCGACCTTCAAGGTGTTGGTTGCTGCAATGGCGGCAGCGCAAAGAAAGGCTCCAGTGTTCGATTGCCCCGGCACCGGATTTGCAGCCTCACCACACGTCCTCCCGATCCGAGACAGCGCCTATTGGGCGTATGAACGGCAGGGGTGGGTCTGGCCGGGATACGGACGGATCGGACTGCGCGAGGGGTTCGTCCGATCCTCCAACGTCTATTTCGCCCAGCTCGGACTGGCGTGCGGGGCCGAGCGGTTTAACACCATCGCCGCGGCGGCGCACCTCAACGAACGGGTGACGGTTTTTGCGGGAGCGGATGGCGGACTCCGGTCCTTCGAGGGGAATCTTCCGTCGGTGTCGCAGCAGGACCGTGCGGCGGTGGCTCAACTGGCGATTGGTCAGGGACCGCTGCTGGTGACGCCGCTGCACGTGGCGATGTTCACCGGCGCGATTGCGGCGGACGGGGTATTGTGGCAGCCCCGGTTGGACGCACGGGAAGAACCGCGGCGGATGAATCGCATTACCACGCCAGCAGCAGCGGCAACAGTGGCCGCGCTGATGCGCGAGGCCGTGGCGTCGGGTACGGGTCGCGACGCGGATATCCTAGGCCTGGCGGTGTGCGGCAAGACGGGAACAGCCGAGGCGGCCGGCGGCGACGACCATGCGTGGTTCACGTGCTTTGCGCCCCAAGTCCAGGCGGGGCTTGTGGTGACGGTGATCATCGAGCGGGGCGGCTTCGGCGCTGAAGCCGCGCTGCCAGTGGCCCGCGGCCTGCTTCAGGAGGCCGCCCGCATCGGGTTGTTTCACCCGGAAGGCAGGGAGGGGAATACGGAACATTGAACATGTTTTTGGTGCATGTCCTTTTTCACTTTCCAATTTTTAGCATGCGCTTCCATTTGACAGCATCCTCTACTTCTGGCAAACTCTCATTATTGATTTTGACACAGACCGAGCGGTTTTAACGAATCAAACGATTTTCGTTTTTTTATGGACACAATAGAAC
>JBIJDW010000457.1:0-3174 GCA_044343885.1 Kiritimatiellia bacterium | reverse complement strand
GACGATCTATTACACCAGTATCATGTCTGCGGCGGGCTATTCGGCCCAGATGATCATCCAAACCACGACGAGCGATCTGCCGGAAAACTGGCAAGACGTCTGGACGAACAACTACAATAACTTCCCTACACTGCCCACGGCGAGTTATAAAGCCACCAATGCAATCCCTGTCGTGCTCAATAACCGCAACGTGCGTTATGTGCGGTTCTGGCGAACGGACAACGGTCTCAAAAATGACAATACTTTGCCGCTCAATGCCACTCTCGGCACGATCTACATCGACAACATCGCTGTTTCTCGCCCGCCGACGGATGTGACGATCACCCAGTTACAGCAGAACCCCGGCTATCCGTCGCAGGATCAGGATGTGACGGTGCGGTGCCAGGTGAATGACGTCGATGCTGCGATCCCGTCGGTCAATCGCCGGGTCACGGTGACTAACAGTTGGGGGGGGCAGACCAATCTGGTTTCGATGGGCGGTGGTGTGTACGAAGGCGTGATCTCCCGGCACAGCGTGGGGACGAATTCCTATTCGTTCGCCTGTGTTTTCGACGGGTATGCTTACAGCCGTGATCCAGACGGTTCCGCCGGCGCACAAACCAATCGGAACGAAAGGATGGGGCGCTACCAATCAGGGTCGCTCGAATACGGCGTCCGGCCTTTTCGCTCGGATGTGCAGGTCATGCAGGTCGTCACCAATCCATCGGGAGCGGCGGTCAACATGGATCTGGTGGGCGACCATGTGTGGCAGTGGTCGTTGACCAACGCGACGAGCGGCACGCTGAACTGGACGTTTGCTGGGCTGGCGGGTTACACGAACAATGCGGCCATTTACGATCCCACGTCCTGGAAGTGGGGAGACACCAATCAGCCATCGTCTAGCATTCCGATCAATGGTTTTGCGGAGCGTGACGCGACAAACGCCATCGCGGCTACCGGTATTTCGAGCAATCTGATGATCCGGATGAACCGTCAAACCGGGGAATACATCGCCACCGCCGATAGATTGGCGCTCTGGAACATCGCGCCCGTACCCGGTTCCCCAGTCGCGATCGGCAGGGCGTTCACCGTTGGCGCGGACATCTCACCGTTGATTCCTGGATCGGTCGAGATCGTGAGCGTCTGGCTGGTTTACGCCTGGGGGGGGGGTGCGGCCATCACCAACCGGATGTCTGTGACGAGCACGAACCGTTACGAGGGGGTGGTTCCGCGGCTGCCGGTCGGGGCGCTAACGAACTACGTACTCACCATCTACAGCATCGGCGGGGTCACGTACTCCAACACCTCGCAACAGATCGGTTATACGCTTACGGATGCACTGGATGCGTCGCGGTTTACGGACTTCCGCGCGGGCACATGGACGCCAAACGACGCCACGCAAACCAATTATACGTACCCGGTGGGCGTGGCCACCTCGACGTGGTGGGTCGCCGAGATGGGCAAATACCCGGTGACCAACGGAGCGACTCTGCCCCCCGGCTCGGTCTCACCGACGTTCGGCATGCGCGCGCAGGCCAATGCATTCCTGCAATCGCCCTGCCTCACCAACGGTGTTGGAACCATCTACTTCACCAGCGTCATGGGCGAGACCAATCGGGGCGGACAGGTGGCGGTCCAATACACGACGAACAGCGTGCCCGGGAACTGGCAGACCGCGACGACGCTGGTTTATGCGGCGAGTGCTGGCTATCGCGCGACGAATTCGGCACCCGTGACCATCAACAACTCCGCCGTCCGGTACGTGCGCTTCGTGCGGCAGGACAGCATCGCGGGGCTTGACGTTGGCCTGATCTATTTTGACAACATCTACCTCTCCCCGCCGCCGACGCAAGTCACAATCACCGAATCGCTGTACAACCCGGGCTATCCGGCGTCGAATCAGGCGGTGACCGTGCGGTGCCGGGTGGCCGACGTGGATGCGGGAAATCCTTCGACGAATCGTCTGGTCCACGTGCATTACCGTTGGAACACGAATAGCGGGTCGTGGACGACGAACACTATGGTTCTGACCAACGGCGTTTACGAGTCGACGATCCCGCAGCTTGGAGCAGGGACGAATTATTACTACTTCACCTGCGACTACGATGGGTATTTCTACACCCATGATCCTGACGGCGCGGGACCGCAGCCCGCTTATCAAGAGGTTGATGTTGTCAATCCAGCCTATCTGGGCAGGCCGGAAGCGCCGCGCAGCTACGCGATCCGGCCTTTCCGGTCGGACGTGAGCGTCATGCAGGTGGTGACCAACGTGTCCGCGCCTGCGTCCGTCGTTCTTATGGAGCTCGTGTCCAACCACCTGTGGCGCGTTCGCATGCCCATGCAGGGGATCACGAACCTGAACTGGACGTTTGCCGGTGTAGAGGGCTACACGAACAATGCCGCCAGTTACGCCACCAACGTCTGGGTCTGGGGCGCCACCAACCCGGCCTCCACCGTGCTGCCAATTACCAACGGAATTGCGGTGCGCGACAGCGCCACCAACATCGTGATCACCGGTCTGCCTGACGGCTTGCTGACGATCGAGATGAACGGCACGAATGGCCGCTACAGCGTCGTGGCTGAACCCTATGTGACGCCGGGAATCCTTTCTCCGGAGAGCGGGGCGGGCTTGACGAACGGCGCCCCGGTGACGATCGTGGTGCAACTGACCACAAATGGCGCTGAAGTCGTCACGGGAAGCGTCGTGCTCATCTACGCCTGGAACGGAGGCAGTGTCATCACCCAGGCGATGACGGCGGTGGCGGGGACCAACCTCTATACGGTGACACTCCTGCCCGCCGTCAGCAATCTGTCCTATTCTGTTGCCTGGCAGTACACATTGGATGGCTCCACTAACACATCGAGCTCGGGGTCGTCCGTAACCGCCAACACCGTCTCATCCACACTGCTCGACTACGTGCGGTATGCGGATTTTGATGTCACCAACGGGGTTGCCATGGATTACGCCTGGGTGCAAACCCCGGGAACATCGAACTGGGTCTATAACATCGGATCGAAATCATGGACGGCGAACAAGTCCCAAGTCTTCTTGGATACAACAGCAGCCAATCGGCCGCCCGGCGGGTCCAACAAGGTTATTCGGCTCTATTCTCTTCAGGGGGGAGAGTCCTACATGATAACGCCGTACCTCGCAGAAGGCGTTGGGACGATCTATTACACCAGTATCATGTCTGC
>JBIJDW010000388.1:0-3176 GCA_044343885.1 Kiritimatiellia bacterium | reverse complement strand
AATCGAATACGTCAAGACTTCCCCGCGCCTGTTGCGTCAACGCGGCAAGGTCTATGTCGGCGATGAAATCGCCGCCGAGGCCGAGTGGGTGTGCATGATGGGGAAGGCCTGATCTAAACACGGAACCCGGAGAACGACCACCATGGGATACAACTGCGTCGTATGTGTCAAACAAGTGCCGGACACCAAGCGGATTACCGGCCAGGCGATGAAGGATGACGGCACCGTCAATCGCGCGGCCCTGCCGGCCATCTTCAACCCCGAGGATCTGAATGCTCTCGAAGAGGCCCTGCGCGTGCGCGACCAGCATGGCGGCACCGTGACGGTGATCGCCATGGGCCTGCCTGCCGCATGTGACGTGCTGCGGGATTCGCTCTTCCGCGGCGCCGACCGTGCGATTCTGATCACGGATCGGCGGGCGGCCGCTTCGGATACGCTGGCCACGAGCTACATCCTGTCGTGCGCGGTCCGGAAGCTGAAGCCCGATCTGGTCTTCTGTGGTCGTCAGGCCATTGACGGCGACACGGCGCAGGTCGGACCGCAGCTTGCCGAGAAGCTCGGTTACACGCTGGTGACCTACCTCGAAGAACTGGAACTGGATGGCCAAATGGCGCGCGTCAAGCGCAACATCGGCAACGGTTTCGAGCGGGTGCGTTCGCGTCTGCCCGCCCTCTTCACCGTTATGGAGACGGCCAATCACCCGCGGCCGCCCGCGTTGCTCAAGGCGTTGAAGTGCAAGAAGGCCCGTGCGCCGGTCGAAATCGCCAAGGCGGTGGACGGCACGCTGGGAGCGTCGGCCACGCCCGAAGCCAAATCCGCGGAAACCGCGCGCCGCTGCGCGGACATGCAGGCGCAGAATCTGTTGATCACCCAGTGGAATCTCGATGACATCGAGGCCGATCTGGGCTGGTGCGGCGGGGCCGGCAGTCCGACCAAGGTGAACCGCATCCAGTCCATCGTGCTGGCGGGCGGCGATTACAAAGAGTTTCCGCCGACCGATTCAGGCGTCGCAAGCCTGCTCGGCGAGTTGATCCAAGACCACACCATCGGGTGAAGACAGTGAGGAATCCCACATGATTGAAGTGAACCGAAAAGGCGAAGTTTGGGTGTTTGCAGAGCAGGAGGCGGGACATCTCTCGGATGTGCCGCTGGAGCTGCTGAGCAAGGGGCGCGAGCTGGCCGATCAGCTCGGCGTACCGCTGGCAGCCGTGCTCGTTGGCAACAAGGTTCGCCCGCTGTGCGCCACGCTCGCGCAACATGGTGCAGACCTCGTCTACCTCGCCGAGGATGGCGTGCTGTCCCACTACCAGACCGCCAGCTACACCCGGGTCGTCTGTGATCTGATCACCACCTACAAGCCGCAGATCTGTCTGTTCGGCGCGACGGCGATCGGCCGTGACCTGGCGCCCACCGTGGCCTCGGCCATGAAGTGCGGGCTGACGGCGGACTGCACGGACCTGCAGATCGGCGATCATACCGACGCGCAGACCAAGGAGCACATCTCCAAGCTGCTGCTCCAGATCCGCCCGGCGTTTGGCGGTAACATCATCGCGACCATCGTCAATCCGCACCGCTGGCCGCAGATGGCCACCGTTCGCGAAGGGGTGATGCGCATGACGGTGGCCGAGGCTGGGCGCACAGGTAAGACGATAAAGTTCCCGGTGAATCTCGCTGGCGTTGACCTGCCGACGGAGGTGCTGGAGTCGCAGCGCCGCGCGAAGAAGGTCAACCTCAAGGGCGCACGGATCATCGTCGCGGGCGGCGCGGGTGTCGGCGGACGTGACAAGTTCCGCCTGATCTGGGATCTGGCGAATATTCTCGGCGGGGCCGTGGGCGGCAGCCGCGCGGCGGTGGATCTGGGATACGTGGATCACGACCACCAGGTCGGCCAGACCGGCACAACGGTCCGTCCGGCGCTGTACATCTGCTGCGGCGTGTCGGGCGCGGTGCAACATCGCGCCGGCATGCAGGAGTCGGCCAAGATCCTGGCCATCAACATCGACAAGGATGCGCCGATCTTCGGTGTCGCGCACTATGGCATTGTGGGCGACCTGAACGAGGTCATTCCGCGGATGATCAAGACCATCCGCTCGGGCGCGAGCCTTTCTGATGCGGTTACGGGCGCAAGCAAAGCATAAGACAGCGAGGATTATCCACCATGGCGAATTTCTTCACCGATAACGAGGACATCCAGTTCCTTTTCCAGCACATGAACCTGGCGCGCGTGGCCACGCTCCGCGAGCAGAACTTCCGCTTTGCGAAGGAGTTTGACTTTGCGCCGGCCGATGCGCCGGAAGCGATCGACAACTACCGCCGCATTCTGGATGTCATCGGCGAAATCGCCGGCGAGCGCGTGGCCCCGACCGCCGCCGACACCGACACGGTCGGCAACGTTCTGAACCCCGACGGCAGCGTCACCTACGCGCCGGGGATCGCCGAGGCGGTCAAGCTCCTCGGACAGGCCGATGCGATGGGCTTCATCCTGCCCTACCGCTTTGGCGGGCTGAATGGCCCGAACCTGCTGTATACGA
Organism: Kiritimatiellia bacterium; assembly: GCA_044343885.1. Lineage (GTDB taxonomy): Bacteria > Verrucomicrobiota > Kiritimatiellia > RFP12 > JAAYNR01 > VGWG01. The sequence goes on along the minus strand of JBIJDW010000388.1, from coordinate 645 downwards.
TGTCGAATGACATCGTCAGCCGGGCCGACGCCGCGCTGATGAACATTTACGGGCTGCAGGGCATCGCCGAGACCATCAATGCCTTCGCGAGCGAGGAGATCAAGCAGCAATACCTGCCCCGCATGACGAGCGGCGAGTGGACGGGCGCGATGGTGCTGACCGAGCCGGACGCGGGCAGCGACCTGCAGGCGGTGAAGACCAAGGCGTACCAGGATGCCTCCGGGCAGTGGTTCGTCCGTGGCGTGAAACGCTTTATCACCAACGGCTGCGGCGAAGTGCTGCTGGTGCTGGCCCGCACCGAGCCTGAAATCGCAGACGGCCGCGGCCTGTCCTGCCTGCTGGTCGAGCGCGGCCCCCGTGTGCGCGTGCGCCGGCTCGAGCACAAGCTCGGCATCAACGGCAGCCCGACCTGCGAGATCTGCTTTGACGACGCCCCGGCCAAGCTGATCGGCGAACGCCGTCGCGGCCTGATCACGTACGTCATGAGCCTGATGAACGGCGCGCGCATCGGCATCGCAGCACAGAGCCTGGGGATTGGCGAGGCGGCCTACCGGGTCGCGCGCGCCTATGCCCACAGCCGCAAGCAGTTCAACACCGCCATCGAAAACTTCCCGGCGGTGCGCGACCTGCTTCTCGATATGAGCC
>JBIJDW010000389.1:0-3176 GCA_044343885.1 Kiritimatiellia bacterium | reverse complement strand
ACGGCGTTCACAACTGATTGAGTTTTTAAAGAGAAAGCAGAGCGATGAGCCAGCATACCAGTCTCAGAGGTTCCGGGAAGATCACCGTCAAGCGCAACGTTCTCAAGCGTTTCGAGCGCGTCAACGTGCTCAAGGAACGTGGCCAGTGGAAGGTGGGCGACCGCGGTCTCGGTTTGCGCAAGACCAAGCCGTCCGCCTAGTTGGCAGGTTAATAAGACTGTTTGGTGGTTGTTTGTCGGGCGACACCGACGCCGGGCAGTCAGGGGTTTTCAGATGGACAACCTCTTGCCGACCGAGCCTGGCCGTGTTGAAGGCTCGCATGGGCGCACCCTTTCCACGGATGTCGCCTTTGCGCATTGCAACGGATACGACCCCAGCATGCTCTCGGCCGCATTGGATCGGGTGCTTGCGCCGTTGGGCGGAATCACTGCCTTTGTGCGCTCCGGCTGTCGCGTTCTTGTCAAACCCAACCTGCTGACGGACCGACCGCCCGAGGCTGCGGTCACCACCCATCCCGAGCTGGTACGCCAGGTGATTCGGCGGCTCAAAGCCGCTGGCGCCGTGGTCGTGGTGGCAGACAGTCCGGCCTTTGTCACACGAGTGGAACAGGTCTGGCGTGTCACGGGCATCCAGGCCGTCTGCGCCGAAGAGAGCGTCCCCCTGCTCTGCATGGAGGCGGCGCCGCTGACCACGCTCTCCCGTGACGGCTACACGTTTTCCGTCAGCAACCTCGCCCTGCACGCCGATCTGATCGTCAATCTTCCCAAGGTCAAGAGTCACAGCCTGACGGTTCTCACGGCAGCCGTAAAAAATTTCTACGGTGTCATTCCCGGCCACCTGAAGACCGAACTGCACAAAACCCATGCTAGGCCGGAGCGGTTCGGGGGTCTGGTGCAGGCGATCTGTCGCTCGATGCCGGCCTCGCTCACCATCGCCGACGGCGTGCTGGCCATGGAAGGTGACGGCCCTTCGTCGGGCACGCCGGTGTCGTTGAACTTTCTCGCCGCCTCGGCCGACCCTTTTGCGCTCGATCTCGCACTGTGCGATGTGCTGCGGATTGATCCCGAGCAGGTTCCGTATCTAGTCGGGCTGTCCCATACGCCCGATTACACTGCTCGCGTGCGATACGGCGAGTGTCCGGATGTGGCGCGATTCCGTCTGCCCCGCAACACGTCGCGGCTGGTTTTAAACCTCCTGCCCGGCTGGCTGGTGCGACGGATCGGAAAGCTCATCTGGTTCCGACCGACGTTCGGATCAGCGTGCGTGCGCTGCGGCAAATGCGTTACGGCCTGTCCCGTGCACGCTATAGCCTTGCGACCGCGCGGGGTGCCTATACTGAACGGTCCCGCCTGCATCGGATGCTGTTGCTGCCACGAAGTCTGTCCGGCGCACGTCATCACCATCCGGCCGAGTCCGATCGTGCGACTGGAGCGCCGCGTGGCGCGAGCCTTTGCTATGCCCACGCAAGATGATGCGTGACAATCCCTGTCCCACTTCTGTTTCCCATCTCCGGATCGCCAAGGCCCTCCAGCTTACTCGAAGGTCAGCTCGTCCAGATTGGCGACGGTTCCAAAACTCTGGAGCGCCTCGCCATAGCGGTAAGCGACCTCCAGACAGAGGGCACCCATGGCGGTGGTATAGACGCGTCCAGGCAAATGAGGCTCTCTTTCGGGACTCCAACTTCCCGACTGATGCCCGCGCTTGGACTGGTGATCCAGCAACACTTCGCGGATCCGGCGGTTCCAAAAGAGGCGCGACTCACCGCCCATGTTGTGCATGGCGTACGTGGCATAATACCAGTAGTAGAAGTCCTTACCCCCGTCCCAAGAGGGCGGGTTCAGCTTGGTTAACTCCGCCGCCCGAACAAGCAGAGGATGATTGACCCCCATCCCGTTGAACTGCCGGATCACCATGGCCGCACAGGTCAGAGCCGGTTTCCCTCTCCCATAGGAAAGGCTGGCGTTGTACTCATAGCCGACGCCGCCGCTGGAATCGGCCATTCCGCCACGATCCGTGCATTGATCGATGTAGGTTAGCCCCTTGGCGAAAACGGTGTGGTCGAACTTGATGTTGGCCAGCTTGGCGGTCTTGAGCGCCTGCAAGAACCAACTGGTAACAGACGTATCGCTCGATGGAGGATTCGGTGAATAACGCCAGCCGCCATCCTTACTGACCGCGTTAACGCAGGCATCCACAGCTCTGCGGGCGGCAATTTGGACTGTCTCATCCGGCGACCGACCGTAGGCTTCGCACAGGGCGATGGTCCCCATGGCATGCACGTACATGCTGTTGCTCAATAACCCGGTTTTGCGATCCTGCTTACTGATAAGAAAATTGATGGCTCGCACAACGGCCATGCGGTGCTCCCCTTTGCGTAAGGTGTTTCCACCGCCCATCAGGGCCAGTGCGGCGAGGGGGGTGATATTGATATCGTCACTCTTATTCGTGACGCTGCCATTCATCGTAACATCATCAGCATCCCATTTATGCGATATCCAATTTCCCTCAGGTTCCTGATGCAGCGCCAACCAGCGCAGGGCCGAGTCCACAGCCGTTCGCGTCTCCAGCTTGAACCCCCCTCCTCCGCCACCGTAACCGTCGCCGTTTCCAAACAGGTTGATATCCACGGCGCCCAGTTCACCGATCGTGGCTTGATCTTGATCGCCCAACTGAGCGAAGGCGACCATGAGCTTCGCCCCAGGATTGGGCGATGTGCTGACCAACCCGGCGCGGGCTGAGGGACGTGATATCGGCTCATCGTACGCCAAGATATCTCCTGGCGATGTCTTCAGCACGGCGATGGGAGTGAGCCGATCAACGCTCACGTCGCCCTGCTCATCCGCCATTTCCTTGGTTTCATTCAAGTCCAGTTGGGCGCCCTTGACGTTCGCAACGATGTCCATCGTCAATTTGGTTGTCTTGACAACTTCCGTCGGGTTCTCCACCTCCTGTGGATTGGTGCTGATCTGGATGTTCGGCGTTTGTTGCTCGTCCGAGAAGGCCGGTTGATCCACGACCGTTGGACGCATCATCGGCCGCAGCGGATCCTTGTACTCAAACTTCTCAACCTCTTTCGGCGGACGCGGGGCTGAAATTTCGAAGTCTTGGAGCTTGGTCTTGATGCCACTTTTTTCGTGGTAGGCGATCTTCCACAACGTAGCGCCGGTCAGCAGGAG
>JBIJDW010000387.1:0-3178 GCA_044343885.1 Kiritimatiellia bacterium | reverse complement strand
CCGACTCGCTCCCGTACCCCAAGTGGCGCGCCACCGCGCGTTGCGAGGCGTCGCTCAAGCGGCAGCACCACTCCACCACGAGCGCCTTGCGATCCCCCAACCGGTGACCGTTGGCGCGCACGTCCGATAGGGCGACACCCAGCACGTCAGCGGCCTCCCCCGCCACAGTCTCCAAAGCCGGTAGGTCGTGGTTTGGGTGACGGTGCGGGTGGCAGGATCAACGAAGGTGCGGGAGATCGTTGTATTACCAAGCATATCCTTGGAAAGAGAAACCGCGTTCGGAGCGCCGGGTCCACCCAAGCCTGTCAGTTGCGTCTTCTGGAGGGCGTTGGTGACGGGGGCGGCGGAGCCGTCGTGGGGGTAGAGGATGGAGGCGGAGACTTGCCAGTAGTTGTTGGATGAGTCGGTCTTGTACCAGGAGCGGGACTCGGAGACGCGGTCGGGGCCGGAGAGGTCGAGGACGCCGTTGCGGTTGAGGTCGAGGCCGGAGCGGGTTTGGGCACCGAGGGAGTCGTAGGAGAAGAGATTCTCCCGCAGAGGCGCTGAGGCGCTGAGGGAAGAGTATTCAGATGTGCGGATGAGCTGGCCGGCGGTGTTATACAGGTTGCTCGTGATGAGAACGGCAGGCGGGATGCCTGCACCACTGAAGCCGGGGCGTTCGGTGCGGATGGTGGTCAGAGACTGGCCCATCTTTTAGCTTCTCCTTGTCATGCTGTCTAGTGTCTAATTACGACCCCTATGGCCTCCTCTTGCCACCTGCCACACGGCCATATCCGCATATTCCGGATGAGTTTTCGCCCCGATCATCTCAACTTCACCCAATATCCATCGGCGCAACAGCGCGTTTGAATATTTACACTGTACAAGCTCAAGAGCGCCTCACTCGGAAACGAGGGAAGACCCGTTTCTACTCGACCCAGCTTTCGGCTTCTCCTTGTCATGCTGTCTAGAGTCTAATTACGACCCCTATGGCCGGATAATCACCGGCGCTTGCTTGTCAAATACGGCATGCGCATCAAGGATCGGTTGGAAGACGTCATTTCCATTGTCACGCCCGAAACGCTCCTGGCCTGGAACCGTCGCATGAAGCAAAAGAAATGGACGTTTGCCCGCAGGAACGCGCTTCCTGGTCAGCCGCCCAAGCCCCCGGACACGGACGCGCTGATTGTTGACCTCGCCGAGAACAATGTCTGGGGTTACGTGTTACCGGCCACACTGGCAGCGTATAAAGTGCCGTTTTGTGGCCGGAGTGTGCTCGTAGGCGTGAGCGAGATTACGATCTGAGCGTGGGCTGAATCAGTGGCGCCGTCAGTGCCGTCTTTCCCCGTTTTAACTATGCCGATAGAGAGAGTACCGTCCATCGGTGATAAAAGTACTGGACAGGACGGGGGTAAATTTGGCAACACTCTGTCATGCACAAATCTCGTGTAATGTTTGTACGCGATCAGGCGGAGCTTGATCAGCGTCGTTTTCACTGAAACAGAACCGTTGTCCTTTTTGCGGTCGCGTCGGTACGTTGAACTTGCATAGCCAGTGTTATGGCAACGATCCGCGTGACGTGTTGGGCCGTATCCGTCGAGGCCAACGGGTGTTTTGCTCCAATCGCGGCCAACGCGGCGGTTGTGGGCGCTCGTTCTCTTTTTTGCTGGCCTGGGTGTTGCCACGCCATACGTTTCCGGCACCTCGTTTATGGGATGTGCTGGCCAGATTGGGCACGGGATCGATCAAGGTGGCGTGGGAAACACTCTGTCCACCACTCACACTGGATACGCTCTACCACCTGGTGCAACGACTGCGGAGACGTCTGGCGGCGGTGCGTCCGGCGCTGTGCCGTATCACGTCACCACCTGTTTGCGAGTATGCCTCACCCCTCCTGCAGACGATTCAACACCTTCGGCATGCCTTCCCTTCGTCGCCATGCCCGTTGTGCGCGTTCCAGTTGCGATTTCAACAGCCGCTGATGGGATAAATTTACCGCCGAACCGCACGGCTGACGCATAGCCCGCTTCTGCGCACGCTCGAATTGCCACCTTTAGGTTTGCCGTCTGCCCGGAACGGCCCCCCCTGACAACACCACAAGGCAATTCTGTTCTCCTGAGTTTGTGCTGTATGCTCTCTCCCACTGCTACAACTCCGTCCCGGCATAACGCCGAGCGGCTACACGCATGAAAGGAATGCTCAAGTATATGCGAAATCCAACCTCCTATCTGAAAATGCGGGTCCTGGGCGCCATTGACATGGCCGAAGGCAACTCTATCCGCGACCGTATCCGGGCTGTCAGCCAGATGCCGTTCACCGACGAGGACGGACGATCCCGACTATTCACCTGGCGCACGATCGAAACCTGGTTATGCCGGTACAACAAGCACGGCGCCACCGCGCTCGAAAATCAAACCCGCTCTGACAAGGGCCATCCGCGCAAAGTCGTGTTGGAAGAACTGCAGGACGCCATCGACCACGTGCTGCCCAAACTGCACAGTCGAACGCCAACCCGCGGCGCGATCTACCGACTGTGCATAGAAGCCGGGTTGCTCCATCGCGACCGCGTCGCGCCCAACACCTTCCGCCGATTGGTCAAACAGCACGACATGCTCAAGCCGCCGTCCGAAACGACGAACAAACACCGCCTGGCCTTCGCCAAGGCGCATGCCAATGAAATGTGGCAGGCTGACACGCTCTACGGTCCCTATGTCGCCACGGCCGCCACACCCGCGCAAACCCGTCTCATCGCCTTCGTCGATGACGCCTCCCGCGTCTGTTGCCACGGCCAGTTCTTTTTCGCCGAAACCGTGGACGCGCTGATCGAAGCGTTACGCGCCGCCTTCTATAAGCGCGGCGTCCCGCAATCGCTCTACGTGGACAACGGCTCGATCTACTGCTCCAAGGAGATCGTCCAGATCTGCGCCCGCGTCGGCTGTTTGCTTCATCACACGCCCGTGCGCGACGGCGCCGCCAAAGGAAAGGTGGAGCGTTTCTTTAGGACCGTGCGCGAACAGTTCCTGGTGCGTGAACTCGACCTGTCCAGCCTGGAAAACTTGAACCGCGCGTTCACCGCTTGGGTCGAGGAGCAGTACAACGCCCAACCGCATTCGATTCTGGGTATGACGCCGCTCGACCGCTACGCACTGGACCGCAACCGTGTCCGCTTCCTCCCTCCCAACGAGGCCAACGACGAAAT
>JBIJDW010000069.1:0-10247 GCA_044343885.1 Kiritimatiellia bacterium | reverse complement strand
CCACATCGTAAACCGCCAGCCGACCGGGACCAGTCAACCGGATCATCAGATGCAGCCGTTCCTGTAGATCCGCCGGCACCGTGTACGGCGTCACGCCGATCCGCTCGAACCGGCCAGGTTGCGCCAGGGTCGGACGCGTCTCGGCCGATGAGACGTAGAGCATCCGCTCAGATCCGTCGTCGGCCCGTGCCAAGATCATGACGGATGCACCGCGCTGCAGTCCGTCCGTCCGTACCAGCAACGAAAGGAGATGCCGCTCGCCCGGAATCAGATGGTCCCGGCCCGCAGCGGTCCGCCGCGGCAGGTCGAACGCCAACTCGGACACCTCACCTTCCGCCGCCTCCAGAACAGGCGCGCGCACCGAGCCGAACCGCCCCGCGTCAATCGTCTCAAACCCCTTGAGGCCCCGCGCCTCGAACCCCTCGACGGACTCCTGATCGAACCGCCCGTTCGCCACGAGGTTCGGTCCGTGCGGCCACAGCATCGATGGCAGGCTCTCATACGACTTGAAATCGGCGTTGTTCGGAATGGCCACCAACAGGCCCGTGAGCCGCCCCCACAGCCCCTGCGTCATTAACGGCGCCGAAATCACCAGCGCGGCATACACCACCACCAGCTCGGCAGCCCGCATCCGCAACGTCCGCCGCAACAGCGCCAAGCCCCCGCACAGCGCCATCACCACCAGCGTCACCGCCACCGCGCTCCCCGCAGGCGAGTTCTCCGCAATCATCCCGTAACGGTCATAGCGCTCAGCATACGAAATCCAAGCCGCCTGCAGAAAAACCGCAACCAGCATCACCACCAGCGACCGCAGTGTCAGCCCCCGCGCCGGGCGTTCTTCCTCAGCCATCCATACACCTCAACTCGTAATGCCCCGTCCAGGACAGAATAATCGAACAAAAAAAACGTAAGGGGTGATTAGCAGAAAACATGCCATACCCGATGGCCCAATCAAAACGCCTGTCCCGTAACCCCCATCGCCATGAATTAATTGATGATTAAACCCGAAACAGGGACCGGATGTCAACACTTGCTTTGGCCGAGTGAGAATTGCTGTTGTTATTACCCATCGAATCGCGTAAACTGGCGACCGTTTTTTTCCCGAAAAAGATGGAGCCGCCTATGTCCGAAACTGCCTACCGTATTGCACACGACCTGTATTCCGAACACGGCGTCGACACCGAAACGGCGCTCGCCACGCTCGCCGAAGTCCCGATCTCTATGCACTGCTGGCAGGGAGACGACGTGACCGGCTTTGAACGCTCCGCCGTTCTCGGCGGCGGCCTCGCCGCCACCGGCAGCTTTCCCGGCAAGGCTCGCACCGCCAACGAGCTCCGTGCCGACATCGAGCACGCCATCGCCTGCATCCCCGGTCCGCTGCGGCTGAATCTGCACATGCTCTATGCCGAAACCGACCGCCCCGTCGACCGCGACGCGCTCCAGCCCGAACACTTTGCCAACTGGATCGCCTGGGCCAAGGCCCGCTCGCTCGCCCTCGACTTCAACCCTTCGTATTTTGCCCATCCCCTCGCCGCCTCGGGCTTCACCCTCTCCCACCCCGACCGCGCCATTCGCGAGTTCTGGATCCGCCACGGCATCGCCGCCCGCCGGATCGCCGCCGCCATGGGCAAGGCCCTCGGGACACCCTGCATGACCAACCACTGGATGCCCGACGGCTACAAGGACACCCCCGCCGATCGCCTCGCTCCGCGCCAGCGGATGCTCGAATCGCTCGATGCCGTGTTCGCCGAGCCTATTCCCGCCCAACTCAACATCGATGCAGTCGAAAGCAAACTCTTTGGCATCGGCGTCGAGTCCTACACCGTCGGCTCGCATGAGTTTTTCTTGGGTTATGCCGCCACCCGCAGCAAGTACCTCTGCCTCGATGTCGGCCATTTCCATCCCACCGAGACGATCGCCGACAAGCTCTCCGCCGCGCTTCTCTTCGTCCCGGGCGTCCTGCTCCACCTCTCCCGCGGCGTCCGATGGGATTCCGACCACGTCGCCACGCTTACCGATGACATGCTGGCCATCTTCCAGGAGATCGTCCGCGGCGGCTTCCTCCCGCGCGTGGCGGTGAGCATGGACTATTTCGACGCATCGATCAACCGCCTCGCCGCGTGGATCATCGGCATCCGCAACGCCCGCAAGGCGCTCCTGGCCGCACTCCTCGAACCGTACGGCCCGATGCGCCAGGCCGAAGAGGCGTCCGATTTCACCACCCGCCTGGTGATGCAGGAAGAGAACAAGCTCCTGCCGCTGGGCGCCGTCTGGAACGAGTTCTGCCGCCGCCAGAACGTCCCCGAGGACGGCCGATGGCTTTCGCAGATCAAAGCCTACGAAACCGCTGTCCTCGTCAAGCGCACCTGATTCACAACCCAATCACCACACACCAGGAATCTCCATGAGCGTAAAAGAAGACCTCGTCGCCTACGGCATCAAGATCGCACGGGCCGGCCTCGTCGCCGGCGCCGGCGGCAACATCAGCGCACGGGACCAAAACATCATCTGGATGAAGCCGAGCGGACTGGCCATGGACGACATCACCCCCGATGACCTCTGCGGACTTGAACTCGCCAGCGGCAAGCAGATCTCCGGGCGGTACAAGCCGACCAGCGAATACAACATGCACCTCGGCATCTACCGCAACCGCCCGGATGTCCAGGTGGTCTTCCACACCCATTCGCCCTGGGCCTCCGGTATCTTCAGTTCCGGTGCCGAGCTCAAGCCGATGTTCGCCGAGTTTGTCTGCGACCTCGGCCGCGTCGGCTCGATCCCCTATGTCACGCCCACCACGGACGCCCTCGCCGATGCCGTCTCGGAGGCTCATAAGACCGTTGACACCCTCTTCATGGCCAACCATGGAATGATCGCCACCGGATCCAACATGAAGCAGGCTTACTACCGCTGCCTCGTCGTCGAAGACGCCGCCAAGTCGATGATCGCCGCCGCCATCGTCGGCAAGCCGATCTTCCTTACCAATAAGCAGCAGGATGACCTCCGTGCACTCGGTGCCGTTCAGCACCGAATCAAGACCATGACCGCGTGATCAGCCCCCCGCTCCGCTCAACGGGTTATAACCATGAGAACAACGCTCAACATCCAACAACCAATGGCGGTGTCCCTTGGAAGTTGTGTGTTGGGTGTTGGGTGTTGGGTGTTGGGTGTTGGGTGTTGGGTGTTGGGTGTTGGGTGTTGGGTGTTGGGTGTTGTGTGTTGGGCGTTCAAATCCCTTAACTTAACACCTATGGGATGCGCCCCCGCTCAACCCAGCGCTTGGACGAAAGCCTTCTCAATCGCTTTCTTGGTGGGAGCGCCTTCCATCATTTTCACGTCGCCCGTAAAAAAGGTCGGCACGTAGTAATAGTCATATTTCTCTGCCAGTTGCGGATGCTTGCGCTCGTCGATCACCGTGAACGGTATCTGGGCATATTCAGGATGGTCAACCAAAATCTCGGCCACCAGCTCCTGAGTCTTTTTGCAGTGCGGACACCCGTCAAACATGAACAGTTTTACTTCTTTCATCGCTTGCCTTTCTTGCAACACGCGCCCATCTGTCCCGCAAATCGCGGCAGACGCTCCGCCGTTCCCTACCGTGCCGTGTAGATCAGATACAGTCCACCCAGCAGCACCAGCACGCCGCACCCCTTCTTGAGCATCACCGCCCCCTTGGACTGCTCGCTCCAGTCGAGATAATGCTGCACCACCTCCGTGAACGTGCCCGCCAGCACAATCACCGCGCAGTGTCCTACGCCATAGAATACAAGCAGGAGTATCCCATACATCAGGTGGGCCGCCGCCAGTTTGAATGTCACCGCCAGCATCGGTGCCAGGTAGGCGAAGGTGCAGGGACCGAGCGCCACACCGAACACCAGTCCTAGGATCAACGCCGCCACCATTCCCTTGCGCTTCATCCCCGGCTGGGCTGCGTTCAACATCGGCAGCCGTATCACCTCCAGCAGATAGAGTCCGACCCCGAAGAAGATGACCGCCACCGCATAGTTTCCCCAGCGTCCTACATCGCCCAACATCCGCCCCGCTGCCGCCGTAATGGCCCCGATCACGGCAATTGTAATCAGCATGCCCACCGCGAAGAGCAGCGAAATCGTGAACGCGCGCCGCGTCGTAATCCGCCCCTGCTGGTCAATAAAACCAACGATCAGGGGAATGCTGGCCAGATGGCACGGACTCAGCAGGATGCTGAGCACGCCCCACACAAAGGCGGCGGTCAATGCAAGTCCCGCCGAACCCTCCACCGCGTGCGATAGTGCTGTGAATAACTGTTCCATCTCATACCCTCCATCGCGTTCTTTTTTTAGCAGGGGCAGAAATTGAGATGCGTTCACCGGCTGACGCCCGGTGCGGCCGTTGCGCCCGTCAGATCGACCCCGAGCTCCTTCCACTTTGCCAGGATGTCATCCTTGTCGAAAAAACCCTCGTGTCGAAACAATTCCTTCCCCGCCGCATCATAGAAGATCTGCGTCGGAATGATGCTAATCCCATACTTCGTCCCCGCATCCGGGTTCTCCCACACGTCGATGAACTGCACGTCCATCTTTCCGACATAGGTCTTCTTCAGATCCTCCAGAATCGGCGCCATCAACTTGCACGGAATACACTGGGTTGCACCAAGATCAACCAGTCGGGGCCGGGGAGACGATGACGGGGTTGTTTCAACGATCGCGGATGTCTCGCTCGCCACCGGCGTCTTCCCGGCGTTCTTGGCGATCAGCACGCCCAAAACGGCCACAGTCAGGGCCATCCAGATCCACCTGCCTCGCCCGATGCAACACCGTCCGCCTTCGCATTCGTTCATGGTGACCTCCTGGGTTGACTGGAAACTGGAAATTTGAAACTTGAAATTGAGAAACTGGAAACTTGAGGGTTAGGCGATTCTCGTGGATCGGATAAAGGCATTGAGTTTCGGGCCAAGCTCGTCGATCAAGGTCTTATACTGCTCAATCTCTTCATCCGGTATGACCTGTCGGCGGATCGCCTTCCGCAACCACGACTTGGTCTCCTCAAAAGAGCCTCGCGCATAGATGTAAAACCGTTTACGGTCGGCAGCCGTGAATCGCCCATAACCTTCGGCAAGATTGGCCGCAATGCTGTCCGCAGAACGGATCACCTGATGTCCCAACGTGCACTGGGCTTTGACCGTCCAACCGTCGTAGGCATTCCAGATTAGATCGGAAAGCTGTTCGGCCAAGCGGTACACATCCAGTTCGTACACTTCTCTCATAGCCCTCCCCTTTTCGAGTTTCCAGTTTCCCGTTTTTCCAGTTTCCAGTTTCCCGTTTCAAGTTTCCCGTTTCAAGTTTCAAGTTTCCAGCATCTTCTTGATCTCCTCCGCTCTCAGCACCTTCCCCACGCTTTTCACGACGCCATCGACCACGAGCGCGGGGGTCATCATCACGCCAAAGCGCATGATGTCGCCGATCTTGTCGACCTTCTCAACCGTGGCCTCGACGCCCGCCGCCTGGACCGCCGTCGCCGCGTTGGCCATTAGCGTCTTGCACTTCGGGCATCCCGTACCCAGAATCTGAATCTTTCTCATGTATTCGCCCCTTCTTTTACATAATCGCGTTAAACAGGTATCCCACCGCCATGATTCCCATGGCCACCACCCCAAAGAACACGGCCACCAAACGAGGCTTGAGTACTTTCCGGAGGATTATCGCCTCCGGCAGGGAAAGCGCGATCACCGCCATCATGAATGCCAGCACCGTGCCCAGCGCCGCGCCCTTGCCCAGCAAGGACTGCACGATCGGGATGATGCCCGCCGCATTGGAGTACATCGGCACACCGACGAGCACCGCCAGCGGCACCGACCACCACGAATCCCGGCCCATGATGGATGCCATGAAATTCTCGGGCACATACCCATGGATGCCTGCGCCTGCCGCGATACCGATCAACACGTAGAGCCACACTTTTCCCACGATATCCCGCACCGCTTCAGTGCCCAGACGAATCCGAGCTGGCCCGTCCAACCGCTCTTCCTCAGGGCCCACCGTGGGCCCGGATGCAGTGACCCAGTCTTCAATATGCCGTTCCATCTTCAATCGGCCGATCACCCAACCCGCCACCACGGCGATCGTCAGTCCCATGCCCAAATAGAGGGCGGCCACCTTCCATCCAAACATCCCGAACAACAGCACGAGCGCAATCTCGTTCACCATGGGCGCCGAGATCAGAAAGGACAGAGTCACCCCTAACGGCACCCCCGCCGTCACAAACCCGATGAACAACGGCACCGCCGAGCAGGAGCAGAAGGGGGTGACGATGCCCAGCAGGGCGGCCAGCACGTTCCCAGTCGATTCGCGCTTGCCGGCCAGAATCCGGCGCGTTCGTTCCGGGGAGAAAAACGACCGGATGATGCCCACCACAAACACCACCAGGATGAGCAGCATGAGGACCTTGGGCGTCTCATACACAAAAAATTGAAGCGCGGCGGCCATGTGCTGCCCGCGGGACAAGCCCAAGACCCCATACGTCAACCAGATTGAGAAGGTCTCCAGATACCCGTACACCACTCCCCAAAGCAGGAGCAGTCCCAGACCCTTCATGATGAGCAACACCACATTGGCCCGCTTTTTCAAGTCCATCGCTCACTCTCCCTTTCTGCTTGCCTGCTTTGCACTACCCCCGGATCACCGCCTCCACGCACTTCATGAAGTTCAACACGCACGGCACCCGCAGGGAGTAGAACACCTGCTTGCCGCGCTTGTCGTCCGCCACAATCCCAGCGTTCTTGAGCACCAGCAGGTGTTTGGAGACGGTCGAGAAATCGAGATCCAGCCCCTCCACCAGCGTGCACACGCAGCGCTCACCGTCGTGAAGCTGTTCGACCATCCACAGCCGCGCGGGGTGCGCCAGCGCCTTCAGCACACGGGTCTTTGCCGCCAATACCGTCTTTTGCTCGCGTGTCATGCCTTTTTCTCCATTGGTTATTTGGCACTATAACCAATTATTGTGAATTTGTCAATCAGCGAGCCACTTGCAACCAGCAATTCTAATTATGGGGAGGGGACCATCGGCGTCGGGGTCTGCGTCGGTATCGGTATCGATAAAACCAACGGAATTTCGACCCCGATTCCGATACTGACCCCGATGACTCAATCGCCTCATAATTAGAATGGCTGCACGGCCTCCTGACGCTGTTTTTTGCGCACCCTTTGCTGTCACGCCTGCGCGCCGCACACGCGCCGGCGACTTTGTACACGGTCCCGCACCAGCGCAATATGGGAGCGCAGGTTATAAAGCTGATCCGCAAACCCCAACGGCACGGACAAATGGAGCACGTCACGCTCGACGCGGTCAATCTCGGCCAACAACTCGTCGGCTACCGCCAGGTTCGCCTGGGCAATCCGAGCATCGATCGCATGCAACTCCCGGTACCCGCGCGTGATCTTACGCCGAACCCGCCAACGGAAAGTGGGCGGCACGATCTTGAACAACGGCAACAGCAATACCAGAAACGGCACCACCATGACCTTGATGCGGTCGATCGTATTCGCCACCCAGAACGGCATATACCGCTGCAACACCGGTGGACCGAACTTGAAGTAGCGTTCCGCCTGACGGCTCAACGGCAGATCCACATAAAGCCGCGAGGGGAAAACCCCCGGATCAGCCAGGATATCGCCAGCGGTATGCACGCTGGAGGCCGCCTGAAGCGTCAGGTCCTGCAGGGCCGGGTGAAACGACGCGCGCGCCACCAGCGTCGCCGATGGCGACACCAGCCGGATATCCATGGCCGGCAAGTTGTGCTCCAGATCCATGATCCCCTGGGGCAAACGCACGGCCGACAAGGTGCGGAAGCGGCGGGCATACGCATTGGCCCGGGCAAAGCTTAACGGCACAATCCGTGTATCCAGCAAGAGGCGGCGCACCAGTTCCGACTCGACCGACGAGACCAGAAAGATGGCATCCGCACGCCCCTCCAACAGGGCCGCGAGCGCATTCGGCCCACCCAGCGCGAGCAGGGTGCTGTTTTGCTCCTGCACCCCATTGGCCGCCAGCAATCGCATGGCCAGCGGCCGCGTACCGCTCCCCTCCGTGCCCACGGCCAACGTACGTCCCTTAAGATCGCGCAACAGGGCAAAGTTTGTCTCTGCCCGGTAAAAGACCCAAAGCGGCTCATAACAGACCGCGCCCAGCCCTACCAAGCCGGCCCCGGAGCGCTCGTCCATGACCCCGCCCTGCACCAACGCCACATCCACACCCGAGGCTGGATCCTGCAACAAGCGCAGGTTCTCGACCGTGCCGGCGGTCTCCCGGACCTCCACCTGTATCCCCCGTGCGGACATGAACTCCGCATACTGCTGGGCAAACTGATAGTAAGCGCCGCCCTTGGCACCGGCCGCCAGCCGAAACGTACGCGGCGGGGGTGCCCCGACGAAATGATAAGCCACGACAAACCCGGTCGCCGCAATCACCACTGCCACGCCATACATTGCCAAGAAACTTCGTGAAGTCTTCATCGGAGTCCTTTTATGCACCCGCCGATCAGAGCGTCACACCCGCACCCGCACCGCATTCGCCCCAGTCAGGTCCCTTAGCCCGCCCACACCCACAGTTCCATCCGCCCGCCGATTGATAAGAAATCGCTTTTCGGAAGCCCCCCGGTCGGCCTCGGTCCACGCAGGCCGAAATCATGCCAGAATCGGACTGACGCAGCGATGTCATAGCGGTACGATGGCAGAAGCGCTGGGGAATGTCAAGAAGCTCGACAAGGGACGGGCCTGAATGGCGCCCCAGCGATTATTCAGGCGATTGAAACTGTCAGTCTCTCAGTCCGTCTTGCCCGCAGGCCGTCAGCAAAGCCCCTCGCTCCGTTCAACACATTTTATCCAATGCGGCAAGATTACGCTTGTTTGCAAACAGCAACCGTCATACACTGGCCGCACAGGATAAACGGTATTCTTTGTGCCGGAAAGAGAGGTATCGCAATGAACAGTTTCTTCGGTGCGTGCGGGTTCTTCGGAATACTTATCCCTCTGTTCTCCATTATCTCGTTCATATGTGCACTGACATTCAGGCTGTCGGCCACTTCGTCGCAATCCATCCGAACGCTCACAATCCTGTGCGTCTCGCCGCTGCTACTAGGCATCGTCGGCACATGTCTCAATTATGTGACCATGCCTGCGCTTCTGATCGCAGCGAACTCTCCAGAAGCAAGGACAATGAAGGATATATATATGTCTAGGATGTGGTACCCGATTTACCTCGGTGCCGCGTGTGCACTTCTTCCCACGGTTGTATTTGTTATTCGACTGATTCTCGGCAGGCCAAAGGCACAACCTCATGGTGCAGAATAGCCTCGCAAGCTCGGCATTCTGACCATGACCGTTGGGCAGGAAAGATGATGATGACCAAGAAACGAAAGATCCTCATGTGCATAGCGGCATTGGTCGCCGTGGTCGGCGCGTCTATTGGCTTTGCCGCGATGCAGGTTGAGTGTCCCTACTGCCACAACGCAAATGGCAACGTGAAGGGGAACTGCGTCCTGCGGCAACGAACCGGAACTTGTTCGGAGGACTACTACGAGAAACACAATAACAAGTCGAATTGCCAATGGTGCGGTTCAATCGGACACATGAGGCGAGTTGAAGCATGGATGGATTGAATTGCCATCGGGATAGGGACGCCCCTTGCTTAACCCCCAATAAATAATCGTACGGACCAGCCGCCCAGATTTGGCTGAACCGGCCTGCCCCCCAGCCTAGCAGCCGATTAGCCTCCAGCCACCTATTGAGGGATTTGATCATGTAAGCAGATCCGTCCGTCTTGCCCCCAGGGCGTTAGCCAAGCCCCCGGTGGCTCCGTTCAACACATTTTATCCATTGCGGCAAGAATACGCTTGTTTGCAAATAGCCGGTGGCATACACTGGCCGCACAGGGATAAAACGCTATTCGTTCGGCCTAAAGACCACGATGGAAATTCACGGAAGCATATCAATCGGCAACAAGAGTTATTCAAAAGGCGATGTCATTGCGTGGTACCACGTCTATCCGTTCTTTCTGATCCACATGCTGATGTTCGGGGGTTCCGGCTTTCTGATGGCATATGTCCAAAACGGCCCCCCGACGTTCTTTCTCTTCCTGCACGGCGGCTTCGCAATTGCGATCTACACCGTATTTTACATAACCATCTTTGGCCGAGACGAAGTCAAGTGGATGTTCATCAATGCCGGCCTTGGTTTGTTGGGCATTTGGAGTCAGATCGACTGGATGCTCTCTCT
>JBIJDW010000068.1:0-10266 GCA_044343885.1 Kiritimatiellia bacterium | reverse complement strand
ATCGACCGGCGCAAAGAAGCGTGTACGCACACTTTTATCGTTTTGTATTTCCATGTAAGAAGGGTACAGGAAGCGTCGGACAAAAGCAAGCAAAATATTACATAACTAATTGCTGCACAGTAGTTTACGAAAAATATTTTTGCTACCTAGCCTCGTCGGAATCGCTAGGGTTGAGCGCGGAAGGGCCGCCATCTGATTTTGCACCCCCCTGTAAGATAGGGATACAGGCCCCGCCGTGCCCGTCGCCTATGGCGGCATAAAGCATCCTGCGCTACGCGGGTGCGGTGTTTTTTTTGAATCGAACCCCAACACCGTTCTGAGGGGCCGCAAGGGACGGGCCTGAATGGCGTCCGGGTTTGTGGGGGGAAATTGTATGGGTCTGGATGATCGGGATGGGTTGAGAAGCCGGGTATCGGGTATAGCGCGGGCATGAAAGCCCCTTTTGTGTTGAGATAGGACTGGCCGAGAGCAGTCTCGACAAAGTCTTGCGACGAAGCGTAGACGACAACGCGTGGGACGAAGAAAGCGACGAAGTGTGGCGTGGCATGGATAGCAGCAGCAGGTATGGCAGAGTACTGTGGCCACGAGAGACTGAAAGTCTACCAGAAAGGCATGCAGTTCGCGTCCATGCGCAAGACGCTGCTGGACGACCTGCCCCGGCGGGTTGCGGCATGCCCAGACAACTCTCAAAGGCGGTCAGGGATGACATCTAGCTCCCCACACTTCGTCGCACACTTCGTCGCACACTTCGTCGCACACTTTGTCGCACACTTTGTCGTCTACGCTTCGTCGCACACTTTGTCGGTTCTTCCAGTTCGGCGGCTTGAGCATGGCCCCGCTTCCCCTTCAATGAAAAATCCCCCCACAAACCCGGAAGCGCCAATTTTGTTGGGTGTTGGGCGTTGGGCAGCGGCGAGGACGCCGCTGCCCGCTGCGCATCAACTCTCTTGGAAACTGACCCATTACAGGGTCTCCGAGTCGGCATCGGCCGGGAACACGGTCGTCTCGTAGAAGCAGAGGTGGAAGACAGCGGCGGCCAGCACCTGCCGCAGGCCACACCCCTCCGCTTCGGAGAGGCCGATCCGGAGCCGCACCGGTTCGGCGCCCTCCTTTCCTTTCTCCTTGCGCGAGACCTCCAAGGCGTATCCGGCAAACGGCTGCTCCACCCGCCGGAAGGTGATCACCGCGGTCGCGCCCTCGGTCTGATGAAACAGCCCCTTGTCCCCGCCAGCGGACGCGACCCGGTTTTCGAGCACCGTAAGAAGCGCGCAGACGTCGGTGAGGCCCAGCTTCACCGCGACGCGGCTCTCCCAGTCGAACGTCGCCCCCTGGATCGCGCCGTTCTGGCGGCTGGCGGCGCTTTTCTGTCGCGCCAGCTCGGCGAACACATACCCTTCGCGGCCGCGCCGCGCCGGGCGCAGCTCGAAACGAACCGCGCACCCCTTGCCCGTCTGGTTCGGATGGTAATACGCCAGCCGCCCCTGAAATGTCTGATAAGCCGTGTCATTCATGGTTCACCTCTCGCGTGTTGGATCAAAATGGCATGACATCCTCATCGCCCGTGCCGGCCGCCGCAGTCGCCCCAGTCGCTGCGGCCGATTCGGCAGGCAGGTTTTCCGCGGCGGGGATCGGCTCGCTCCCGGCCGGCCGCGGCTTGAGGAAGTGCACCCGGTGGGACCGGACGAACAGACGGCTCCGCTTCTCGCCGGTCTTGCTTTCCCAGGTCTCGTAGGCCAGAACCCCTTCGACCAGCACCGGGTCGCCCTTGCTGACGTACTGGTGCACCAGATCGGCGGTCTTCCCCCAGGTCTTGACCGTCAGGAAGCAGGTCTGGCCGACCGTCTTCCCCTCCTTGTCGGTGTAGGAATCGTCCGCCGCGAGCCGGAAATCGCCGGCCGATGCGCCGGACGGAACTTTGCGCAACACCGGATCCTGGGTCAGACAGCCAGCGATGCAGATGTGGTTGACGTGTGGAGCTCTCATGATAACCCTCCTCTTTCGGTTGTTGTGTAAGGCCGACCATCGGCCCTTCCACCCCCTTAAAGTATTAAGGAAGGCCCATTTCCACAAAAAAATAAAAAATATTTTTCCCGTGAGGCTCTTGCAAAACCCCTCCGGGGTGTTTGCAAGAGAGAAGTCAGAATACAGAAGTCAGGAGCCAGAATGTGAATAAGACACTGCTCAAGAAAGGGATCTGATTCTGAATACTGAATACTGGCTTCTGAATACTGCGCTTGCAGAACCGACGAAGGAGGTTTTGCAAGCGCCTCCCGTGTTTTTTGCGAGTGAATGCGGTTCCGCGGCAGGTATAGTGCAGAAGGACGGAGTGATTTGGTAGACTGTCACCATGCAAAACATGTCAGATACGGAATTGATTGACGCTTACGTGTCCCGGCAGGACGAGTCCGTCGGCGCGGCCAGGCGTGAAGCGGCCTTCGCCGAGTTGGTGAGACGGCACGGTACGCTGGTGTACCGTGCCTGTCATCGGCTGCTGAAAGACCATCATGAAGCCAGGGATGCTTCGCAGGCGGTTTTCGTGATCCTGGCCCGGAAAGCGGGTGGCTTGCGAAAAGGCGAGCTTGCCGCGTGGTTGTACCGGGTGGCGCACCACGTGGCGGCGGAGACGGTGCGAAAACGGATGCGTCGGTCGGATCGCGAAGAGGTGTATGCGTGGAACGAGGCCATTCAAATGGACGGCAGCACAAGCGATGAAGGCGCCGATCCGGCAGTTATGGGACTGGTGGACACGGCATTGCTGAGTCTGCCCGAACGGTATCGGCAGGCGGTGATTCTGCGGTACTTGCAGAATCACAGCCAGGAAGAAGCAGCACGGTTGGCCGGCTGTCCGCTGGGCACACTGAGTCGTCGGGCGAGCGAAGGCATCGCCCGGCTGCGCAAGCGACTGGGCAAACTCGGCGTGGCGACCAGCGGCGTGGCGCTCGCCAGCCTGCTCACCTCCGAAGCCTCGGCAGCGATACCGGAAACACTCCTTCCTTCCATCCTGGCGACCGTGAAAACTGCCGTGGCGACAACCGCCACGGCCACGACCGCCACATCCACAGCAGCAATGCTGGCGAAGGGAGCGATGAAGGCCATGTTCATAGCAAAAATCAAGATGGTGGCGGCGATGACGGCGGCGGCAGTTCTATTGGCGGCAACCGTCTCCGTTGGCGTGGAGCAGTTGTGTGATGTTCGCCCCCCATCGAATAAGACACCAGCGGCCGGCCCCAGTCGCACGACAACGGTCGAGGATTCACAGTTCTGGGCTTCACCCGGCATGGGTCAGGCGCACATCGGCGCGCAACTGATCACGCTGGCCGCCTCCGATGTCGCCCGCGTGGAGAAACAGCTCGGAATGAAGTTGAACTCAGAATCGGGGCCGGTACAACTGGAGGAGGACGATGCAAAGCGTATCATGGCGGCTCTGCGGGATTCTCCATCCGCCCGTCTGGTGTTTTGTGTCGGCACCAACGCGACGTTGGGACAGGGAAGCATGATTCGACAGGAAACAGCGGAAGGTCAAACAAGTCTGACGTCTTCGTCCGAAGGCAATCCATCGGCATCTCACACGCTAACTCTGAGGTGGAACTCGGCGTCCGTGTCATTGAGCACTGACAGGTTGGATCTAAGCACGACGCTGCACAGCGGTCTTGATCGGCCAACCGTGTATCTGCTTCATTGGTCGCGCGCCACATCGGGATATCGAGGCCAAGGTGGGGCAGCCGGTCAACAAGAAGAATGCTTCCTATGGCTGTGTCTCAATGCGAAGACGGCCTCTGTCCAGAACCGTCGGCCTCAACCGGTGTTGTGTACGTGTGCAACGGTCGCGGGCAGGATTTTCGATCTGGGACCCTCCGCCCGCAAGAGTCTGGAAAGCGCCGGAATTCGAGTTGATGCGTCTGCGCCAGTCCCGTTGACACCGGCCCAGTATGGAAAAATGGTTTCGATAGTGGGTCAGTGCCCGGATGCGGTGACCCTATCCGCGCTGGCCACGCACAGTGTGAATGGTATGGAAAGCATGATGAGGTGGTCGCGCATCGTCGAATCAGGCGCGAGTGACGCGGGAACCAGGCGTCCCGATTCCGACGAATTACAGGCACAGGCGAGCTCTGGCACCGATCTGGCGCAAGGGATTAAGGTGGTCTGTGTGCAAGGCATCGAACGGGAACTTCCGGATGGCACGACCCTCTCGCTTAGCGCATTCGCCGACACCAAAGTAGTGCCGAATGGGACGGTTCTGGTCCCGGTCACGGTGAAGGAGGGCCGGTTAGCTCCAGAGCATGTTGCGGTCATGGCGCTGACCGTTCGTCCGATGGACGCCCACAGGCATCATGAATAATCACGGTTTCGGATGCCCGAACACGTAACACGGACTTCCGTTGCGCTGCAACGTTTTGGGAAGGTTTCTATGACCAGTCGACAGGTGAACCTATTGATCGCTGTTATCATCATGATAGCGCATGCTTCCGCTGTACTGGCGCAAGCGCGCGCCGTGCCGGGATCTTTCGGTAGCCCCCGCCTGTCCAACGCCCCGGGCAAGAAGCATGGGCCACCCGGCAAAGAGCCAGCGTCGGATTCCAAGCAAGACACGCGAGTCATCTCGGGTTCGGAGACGACGAACTACAACGATGAGACCGGGATTCTGGTTTCTCCCCGCGGGGGTTGGGCATGGCCCACATTCGCGGAACTTGCGGAAAAAGGGGGCCCCAGGGTCTCTGCGCTCGGCCCGATTATCGACTTGTGGGTTCCGGCGGATTTGCGATTTCGCCCCGTCGCGGGGCGGCAACTGGTCGATACCGTCGCCGCTGGTCATGGGTTCAACACCATCTGGTTGCGCGACGGCCAACACGTCATCATCTACGCGGGTGCCGAAAAAGACGAGGATCTCCAGCATCTCGAAAAGGACTTGTCCTCAACGAACGCCCTCGTGCGACGGAATGCCGTCTGGGATGGAGTTCAGACTTGGGACGTGCGCGCCGTGCCGTTGATCGCGAAAGCGGCGCAGGACGAGAACGCCGACGTCGCCCGCGAGGCGATGGCTGGATTGGAGACGCTCGGTTGGGACAATGTCTTTCTTCTCTTGGGCGATGCGGCATTGCCACTGGCGGCCATTCGACTGAAGTCGCGTGACGAATACAGTCGTGAAGCCCTCGCTTATGGACTCGCCTTGGGAGGTGAGGGGGCTATTCCCCTGTTGGAATCGGCGCTGGCCGATTGGTATGTTCCCGTTCTCGGTAGGACATTCAAAATGCCTGGCGATTCGCGTCACGACGCTGTCTGGGCCCTGGGACAGATCGGCGGCGAAAAGGCGCTCGCGATTTTACGGAAGACGTTGGGGGATTCCGACTACAACTTGCGCGGTTCCGCCGTGCGCGCCATGGGGAGACCGGGAGATAACACGGCACTGCCAATCCTGGAGCAATTGGTGTGCGATAAGGATGTTGGAATAAGGGAGGGCGCCGTATACGCCCTGGGGCGAATGCGAGCGATCAAGCTTCTCGAACAGGTGCCCAAACAGGATCTCTCTTTGGTCACTCTGTACACGGCCCGCTTGACGATCATGATGTGGGCTGATCGTGTCGAAAGAAGACTTCAGCTTATGGAGGAAGGGCTCGGCGATAAGGAGCGATTATTTCGACAGTTGACGGCACGCGCCTTGGGCGGGGCATGGGACGATCCCTATTCGGGCGGCTCGGAATACGCGAAGCGTGTCGGAACGGCATTCTTGGATCGCAAGCAGGTGTTGGTGCTGGCAAGAAAAGCGGCACGTGACTCGGATAATGATGTGCGGCGCGCTGTCGCCGGGGCTCTGGGCAGGATCGGTGGCGACGAGGCGCTGGCCCTGTTGGAGGATCTCTTTGCGAAGGATCGCAGTGCCAATGTCCGCCAACAAGCTTTGGCTTCATTGGGCAATCTGGGAGACAAGAAGGCGACTGCGATTATCGCCGCCGCCTTCACGCAATCTCGCGACCCCGGAATCCGCGCGGCAGCGTACTATGGACTCGGCTTTTCATCCGACCCGACGGTCGTCCCGCTGCTGGAGACCGTTTTTCTCCGAGGAGAACCTGCGGCGGGTGCGACGAAGAACCAGACGTTGCTCGGTAGTCGGAAGCAGTCGTCGCTCAATATCCTGAAAAGCGAAACAATGGATGTGACTGCGAATTGTGCATACGTGTTATCGCTGCGTGGGAGCGATGCCGCACTTGCGGCCGCAGAAAGAGAGATCCTCGGCGACAAGCATAAGGAAGGGTCTATTGGCAGCGCAACCAAGGTGTGGGGTGAGCGAGGTCACTGGACCAAGGTGTGGAGTGAGCGAGGTCAGTGGCGTGTTGATCCCAATGGCAATTCGTCACTGGCAACCTCCCCTGAGAAATCCGGTGGTAGCTGTTCTGGGAATGGGGCGATGTCATTTGACAAATGGGGAAGTCCAAACGATAGAAACAAAGTATGGGGAGGATCCCCTTGCCATGCGGGGAGAGAGGTCTGGGGCCGTTACCGATTGACCGTCACTGGATCTGAGTTACCACGGAAGGATAAGGCGCGCATGCGCGCATTTCTGGAACGCGTGGAATCCAGTGGGGATCCTCGTGTCCGATATGCCGTCATGGAAGGCTATGCGGTCGTGGGTGGCGAAAAGGCCTTGGCGTTTCTGAGCGCGATGATCCGTGATTCGGACAACAGTTTGCGCAATCAAGCGGCTTACGTAATGGGGATGATGGGTGGAGCGCGCGTACGTGACCTGCTGATCGGCAGGCTGACGCAAGAGAGGGATACGAACGTGCTCCAAATGATCCGTCATTCGCTGCAGGAATGTTTCCCCGAAGACCCGGTGGCGGAGCAGGCGCTGAAGAACGCTGGGGCGCGGGCGCAGCAGTGAGCGTCAGCCGCTGCCGAGCAATTCTTCCAGCAGGAATTGCGTCTTGGGCGGAATGACGTGGCGGGGATAGTACTGCTCGATGATGCGGAAGGCTTGGTCGGGGGTCTTGATTTCGAGGTGCCGGAGCAGAAACTTCGCGTCGTCCAGATCATGGGAGTCAAAGCGGGCAGAGACGCATTTCATCGCCAGCATGTATTCGGCTTGCGGCGCCCAGACGCGGAGATGGGAGAGTTCCATGACCTCGTGAACCGGTGGGGTTGCGAGAAAGTAGCACTTGGCGGCATCGTTGAGCCAGTCTTCCGCCAGGCCCAGCCGGGTAGCCACCGCCCGGCTGGCCTCCCGGATTTCGCGGGTGGGGTGGAAGATCGCGTCCACATCCTTTGTCGCCTCACGTGCCTGAAACACCAGGCACATGACCGCGCCGCCACAAATGCCGATCTCACCTTTGACCCCGTGCGCGGCCAACTCGGCATTCAACGCCTCGAACAGCTTCAGGATGGTTTTGGCGTCCAACATATTCAGGCCCTGCTTAGAAAGTTGCCCAGCACAAAAATATTCCGCGACCGGAACCACACCGGCGACTCCACCAGTGACATGGCCTTGAGATTCTCGATTCCGGATACAAACCATGGGCTGGGCAGTGACGGCACACCGGCGCACCACGCGGGCGCATTCTGACGCTTCTCGGCGCAAAGCGCCTCGACCGTGGATGCGCAGAGCGCTTGCAGTCGGGCGTCCAATCCGTACGCTGGCGGTTCCAGCAAATCGTTCCTAGCTGTTGACCGAAAGGCGTCCACAAAATCGAACAGATGCGTCTTCCACGAGTCGAAGCCATCCAGCAGCATGCGAATCGAGATTTCGGGGATCGAGTTAGGGCGCATCCGCAGAAAGCGATCCACCACCAGATCCACCCCCTGCCCCGGCAGATGGAGCGCCTCGGCGACACGGGAGACGGTCATGACTTCCCAGTTGTGCCCCCCTTTTTCAAGGAGTTGTAATCCACGGAACGACACCGCCGCGCGCTTTGCCAATGCGCGCTGCGAGATAGCCCTTCGCTTTCTGACCTCTGCCAAGGCGTTCATGGGGAAGATCGTATATGACATACTATAATATGTCAACTGTTTTTCAGAATCCATGTAGGGAAATCCGGAAAATCATCAGTACCTTATGGAAGGACGAACGTTTCTGGTACACTGGATGCCACATGAATACTCGGACAGATAGCGATTTGATGGCGGCGTATGCGGATGCATGCGATGAACCCTTCGACAAGGCTCGGGGTGAAAACGCCTTTGCGGAGTTGGTGGCGCGCCACCAGCGGATGGTCTATCGCGTCTGTCTGCGCATGCTCCGGCACCATCAGGAGGCGGAAGACGCCACCCAGGCCGTGTTCCTCGTGCTGCTCAACAAGGCCAGCCGGCTCACCCGCAAGGGTGAACTCACCGGCTGGCTCTACGGCGTGGCTCGGAACGTCTGCCTGGAGGCTCTGCGAAAGCGGGCTAGGCGTCAGGAGGAAGCCATGCTGGATGAGACCGAGGAGCCTGCCGTTGAGGAATACCGCCCCGCTCATGAAGAGGTCATGCCTTTTCTGGACGAGGAACTGGCTGGACTGACCGGCGTGCTACGTCAGGCCGTGGTTTTGCGGTATCTGCAGGGCTATAGCCAGGCGGAAGCCGCCCGGCAGGCCGACTGCTCCGAGGTGACGCTCTCTGTCAGGGCCAGCCGTGGCATCGAACGCCTGCGGCAACGTCTTGCCAAGCGCGGCGTCGCGCTCGGCGGCGTGGCCCTCGCCAGCCTGCTCACCTCCGAAGCCTCGGCAGCCGTACCGGAAACACTTCTTCCTTCCATCCTGGCGACCGTGAAAACTGCCGTGGCGACAACCGCCACGGCCACGACCACCACAACAACAGCAGTCATGCTGGCGAAGGGAGCAATGAAGGCCATGTACCTAGCAAAAATCAAAATGGTGGCGGCGGTAGCGGCAGTGATCGCCGTGGGAGGGGCGGGAGTGACAACGTATGTGGCGGTCGTCAAGGAACAGGCGAAGCCGGAACCGCAAATGGCCGCAGCTCCGCCGAAACCTTCTGCGGCGGAGGCGGGAGTAAAGTCGGCGGGCGTGGCTGTGGCACAGGCGGTAGACACCGGCGCACCGGCGGAAACCAACACGGCGGTCCTTGTGAACTACGTGCGACTGAAGCACCAACAGATGGATTCCGCGGCAGCAGCAGAAACCTTTCGCGTTCACGAAGCGTACCAGCGCTTGTTTCGCGGGATGGAGACCGGTGATGCTGCCGCTGTCTCCAATGCCTACTCCTTCATCCGGGCGAGGATCGGACAATACGAAGCGCGTCCGGGAGATCCAGAACCCGACCCCGGCCTCAATACCCCCGCATGGCAGTACGTTCTGGACGCGCATGGAGCGTGGGGGGAGTTTTCGCAATGGACGCCTTCGTTGCTGCGTACCTACGGTGACGACATCTTGAACTCCATCCCGAGTCATGCGGTTCTGTTTGCCGGAACCGATCCGGGACGCTTTGTGCTCTCCGCTTTCAACGCGGTTGCTGGAACCAACGGGGTTCTCATTGTGACCCAGAATGCGTTGGCTGATAACCTCTATCTGGATTACGCCCGTCGTCTGTACGGAGACCGAATGTCTTTGCCTGGTCAGGCGGATAGCGCGAAGGCCTTCCAAATCTATGTTGAGGAAGTCAACTCGGGCAAGCGTGCCAAGAATGCGGGGATGGATATCAAGGACGGTCGGGTCACGGTTGAAGGTGTGGCGGGTGTCATGGAAATCAATGGCATTCTGGCGCAGATGATCTTTGAGCGAAACAAGGACAAACATCAATTCTTCGTGGAGGAAAGCTATGTCATACCGTGGATGTACCCCTTTCTGACACCCCATGGTCTCATCCTCCGGCTGAACAGCGAACCGACGGCTCTGACCGCCGATATGGTGGCGGAGGATCACGCGTTCTGGGCGCGCTACGAGGCGAAACTGCGCAGCCAAGCGACATTCGGCGCTGACATCCGAGCGCAGACGACTTACGCGAAGATGCGCTCCGCCATGGGCGGGGTTTACGCATTCCGAGGCCGATTTGACGACGCAGGGAAGGCGTTCATGCAAGCTCGCAGCCTGTT
Source organism: Kiritimatiellia bacterium (assembly GCA_044343885.1). Classification (GTDB taxonomy): domain Bacteria; phylum Verrucomicrobiota; class Kiritimatiellia; order RFP12; family JAAYNR01; genus VGWG01. The sequence continues at coordinate 248 of JBIJDW010000068.1, read as the reverse complement.
CCCGGAAAGTCCGGAGGCGAACTACCGTCTCGTGCAGGACGTCTTGCTACGGCAGAATCGGTTCGAGGAAGCGCTTCGCGTGATGAACCAATACAGGGAGATCCTTCCTTCATGGGTTAGAATCTGCGCGAAGGATGGCAACGCTACCGAGTTGCGAATCGAACAAGACAGAGTTGACCGTATGATCGAGTACATCAAGACGCTTGAAGCGCAACAGGGCACCGGCACCTGGCAACAGAAGACACAGG
>JBIJDW010000139.1:0-7774 GCA_044343885.1 Kiritimatiellia bacterium | reverse complement strand
ATGTCCTCAATTAAGCGGACAGGAACAACGCCAGGATAACTGTCATAACGTGTTGGTAGGTAACTCCTGAATTCTGAATACTGACTTCTGAATACTGTGCGATTGCAACTTTTTGCAATCGCACCCCTAAATTTCTGCCACTGCTGCAAAAAATAAGATGCCCTGACGTTCTGGCTGGCTTCACGGCCTTTCAGGTTGGCGCGGATGGCCTTCTCCAATGGCCATGTTCCAGCGATATCGTGCCAAGGCCACGGCGGGAGTCGCGCCATCCTGCTGGTAGGCGTCCAGTCGCTCGGTTGCGAGGGCTTTCTCCACCCCATTAAAAAAATGCGGATTCATGCTTGCAAGGCCTCCGCCGACTGCGGTACACTACTTGCGTTCACCTCGGAAGTCCTTCCTCTGTCCTTGTGGCAGATAGGAGCCGAGGTTTCTTTTTTGGCGAAATCACCCGCCATAACCCGCTCCTCTCTGCGCGGGATCTGGCGCGGGGGGCAGCACTTCCCAGCGCCCGCCCTTGTCGGGGCCGATGCGGCGGAGGCGGTTGGCAGCGACCAAGGCCTTCAGCTTCCGTTCAATCGTGCGCGTGGTTACGCCTGTGGCGCTGGCCATGTCGGCAATTGAAGCCTTGGGTTTGTTGGTCAGGATCGTCAGAATTTTCTCCGACATTTTCTCCGACATTTTCTCCGACATTGCCAAGGCGTCCACCTTGTCTTTTCTTGGTGTTTTCTTGGTGTTTTCTTGGGGTTTCTCCGACACGTTCGGCTTCACCTTGGCCGAAGGCCGGGCGAACCCGACGATGAAGATGCCAGCGATCTCCTTGAACAGGACATCCGGCGCATTGCGCAGGATCAGCGGCATGCCACGCCCCCACGCCTCGACCATGTGGATGCGCCGAAACATCTCACAAATCAGGGGGTTGCGGCGGCGGGAGACATGTCCATGCTGTAGATCCTTCAGCGTCAGACCGCCGTACAGGCAGCCGGGGTTGCGGATCTCGACGCGGTCCTTGTAGATCGCTACCTGCACATAATCTGGATCACGGTAGTCGCGGTGGCAGAAAGCGTTGATGATGGCCTCGCGTAGAGCCTCCACGGATATCTCCGGGACATCCTTACGGTAAAGCCCTTCAAGGCGCATGCCGATGTGGATGTTCTTGAGGACGTACTTCTGGGCCTCCTCGATCAGTTCCAGAATGGTGCCACGGAAATCATGGCGGTCAATGATGGTGGCGTTGTCGGTGTTGGCGAAGACGGCGCAGCGCAGTTCCATCGGCGACTCTTTGGCGAAGAACAGGGGGGCGGCATTCGCCAGCTTCCCTTTCCTGAGTAGCCCGAGCTTGTCCAGTGCGTTAGCGGGTGTGTCCCATGTCAGGCCAGCACGCTTCACAAAGGCCCGCAGCGTGGTGCGATTCATGTCGGCAACGGTCCTGTGGCTGGGCTGGTCATCCCAGTGATGCCGCTCGTCATGCTTGCTCAGGATCAGCCGCTCCAGTTCCTTGGGTGTGAGTTGCCGGTCTTCGTCCGCCACGCGCATGTAGGTCCGCCCGTAGGCATAATAGGGAGCGTCTGCCCCTTCGAACGTGATCTTGATGCAGGCGGTCGATCCGACGGCTTCCTTGGTGATGTGCGGGTAGATACGTGGCTCGATGTGGGCGGCGATGGCTTGCGAGATGTCGCGTAGGGTCTTCTCGGAAAAGTCCAAACCGGCGGGGGTGCCGTCATTCCGGATGCCGAACCACAACTCGCCAGCTCCATGCTTGTTGAGCATGGCGGAGATGGAAATAAGGCCTTCCTTGAGTTCAGCAAGGCTCTTCTTGAATTCCCGTGTTTCTGACTCGGCCATGGTAATCTTGTCGGAACGACAAGAACCCTCACCCGGCCTCTCCCACCGGGAGAGGGGTTTTGCGCTTGGCGTTATTCGGGACGTTTTCAATGGAACCCGAGCCCTTTCAGGTTCGCGCGGATGGCCTTCTCCAGTTTCGCCGATTCGGCGAACTGACCTTCCAGTTCCGCGACGAGGCGAGGCATCTTCTCCTCGAAGGGCTCACCATCATCTTCGACCTCTTCCGCCCCGACGTAGCGGCCAGGGGTCAGTACATGGCCATGGGTAGTAATCTCGGCGGTGGTGGCGGATTTGCAGAAGCCAGCGACATCCGCGTATTTACCTGCATCCTTCTCGCCGCGCCACGCGTGGTAAGTGGCGGTGATCTTATCGAGGTCGGCGTCGGTCAGCTCGCGGTGGACGCGGTCAATGAGGGTGCCCATCTTGCGGGCGTCGATGAAGAGGGTCTGTTTGCGGCGGTCGCGGAAGCCGCGCTTGGCGTCGGCCCCCTTGTCCTTGGTGAGGAACCACAGGCAGACGGGGATCTGGGTGCTGTAGAAAAGCTGCCCCGGCATGGCGACCATGCAATCCACGAGGTCGGACTCGATGAGTGCCTTGCGGATGTCACCTTCGCCGGACTGGTTGGAGGACATGCTGCCATTGGCCAGAACGAAGCCGGCCATGCCGTGGGGCGAGAGGTGGTGGATGAAATGCTGCACCCACGCGAAGTTGGCATTTCCCTTGGGCGGTACGCCGTACTGCCAGCGCACATCATCATCCTTGCGGAACCAGTCCGAGTCGTTGAACGGCGGGTTGGCAAGGACGTAGTCGGCGCGGAGGTCGGGATGCAGGTCGCGGCGAAAGGTGTCGGCATGCTCGGGGCCGAAGTCAGCCTCGATGCCGCGCAGGGCGAGGTTCATGACGGCGAGGCGGCGGGTGGTGGAGTTGCTCTCCTGACCGTAGATGCTGATGTCGCCGAGCTTGCCGCCGTGGGATTCCACGAACTTTTCAGACTGCACGAACATGCCGCCAGAGCCGCAGCAGGGGTCATAAATCCGCCCTTTGTAGGGGCCGAGCATCTCCACCAGGCAGCGCACGACACAGGACGGGGTGTAGAACTGGCCGCCGTTCTTGCCCTCAGCGCTGGCGAAACGGGTCAGAAAGTACTCATAGACGCGCCCCAACAGATCTACCGATCTGTGGGGCGGTCTACCCTCACCCCCGGCCCCTCTCCCAGAGGTAGAGGGGTGATCGATGTCTTCACGCCCTCTCCCGCTGGGAGAGGGCTGGGGAGAGGGTTGATTGGACGCGATGAGGTCAATCGTCGCGATCAAATCAATGAGTTCACCGAGGCGCTGCTTGTCGAGGCCAGGGCGGGCATAGTCCTTGGGGAGGACGCCCTTCAGACGGGGGTTGTCGCGCTCGATGGCGACCATGGCGTCGTCCACGATCTTGCCGATGGCGGATTGCTTGGCATTGGCCTGAAGGTGGGACCAGCGGGCATCGGCGGGTACCCAGAAGACGTTTTCGGCTTTGTATTCGTCGGGGTCTTCTGGGTTCGCGCCCTTATAGTCGCCCGTGCCGGCCACGAGCTTGGAGTGATGATCCTCGAAGGTATCGGAGATATACTTGAGGAAGATCAGGCCGAGTACGACATGCTTGTATTCCGCCGCGTCCATGTTATTGCGGAGCTTGTCGGCAGTGAGCCAGAGTTTGGCCTCGAAGCCGAGGTTGGCAGTGGTGTCGTTTGTCTTTGCCATAGATTCCTAGATTTCGTCAGGCCGTTCTTTGCCGGGGCATGTGGGCATCTATCGTCGGTTTTCCATAGGCAACCACGTCACAGGTGTCGGAAACGGGAAAAGTCGCCGCGATTGCTCGCATTCGAGATGTCCAGCGTTTGAGAATCACAGTGTACCCGTCTTCTGGTTGGCTTGCAAGACCAGCAATTCTAATTATGAGGCGATTGGGTCATCGGGGTCGGTATCGGAATCGGAATCGGGGTCGAAGTTCCGTTGGTTTTGTCGATACCGATACCGATACCGACCCCGACGCCGATGGTCCCGTCTCCCAAAATTAGAATTGCTACTTGCAAGACGTCACTTGGTATCGTGCTGATAATCAGGTATGATTACGATATGTTTTATTGATGGTGGTGGGACTAGGATTCGAACCTAGGAAGGCGTTAGCCAGCAGATTTACAGTCTGCCCCGGTTGGCCACTTCGGTATCCCACCGCATGAAAAGTTCGCATATAATGGCAAAGAGGGCCGATGGTGTCAACACTAAGAAGGAAATGGATTTGAAAAAGAAGATTCCGGAGTGTCGTTGTGACGTGCTGGTGGTCACGCCGCCGCTGGTGCAGATGAATGCGCCGTATCCCGCCGCGGCGTGTCTGTGCGGACATCTTGCACGCGTCGGGCTGGTTGCCGTGCAGGCCGATCTGTCGCTGGCGCTCGCGTTGCGCGTGTTCTCCCCCGAGGGGCTGCGTCGGGTGACGGACGCGATTCGCGCACGTCGGCTGCGCGCGCCGACCGCCGCAGTCTCGCATCTGCTGAGGCACGCGGCCGAGTACCACGCGACCATCGGACCGGTGATCCGGTTCCTGCAGGGCCGCGACAGCACCTTGGCCAGCCGGATCGCGAGTCGCCAGTTGCTCCCAGAAGGTCCACGTTTTGCCATTCTGGATGCGGCCGGCACCCATGCGCCGGAGGCTCTGGCGGTGCGAGATGACGCCGCCAAGTATCTGGCCGGGCTTTATCTGGATGATCTCGCCGATGCGATCCGAGACGGCCTCGACCCGTGGTTTGGCTTCGCCCGCTATGCCGATCATCTCGCATCCGCACAGCCCACGTTTGATCCTCTGGCCCGGGCTGTGGCGGACGACGCGTCCCTGATCGGCGGGATGATCGATACGCTGGCCGAGGAGGCGCTTGCACGCCATCAGCCGCGCGTGGTCGCGATTACAGCGCCCTTTCCCGGCACCGTCTACGGCGCGTTCCGGATCGCGCGGCACATCCGGCGCGTCTGCCCGGATGTCACGCTGGTGCTGGGCGGCGGCTATGTCAACACCGAGATGCGGGAACTGGATGACCCGCGCGTGTTTGATTTTTTTGATTACGTGTGCCTCGACGACGGCGAGGAGCCGTTGGAACGGATCGCGCGGGGTGGGGGACTGGTGCGGACCTTGGTGAGGCGCGACGGGCGGGTCGTCTACGTGGCTGGGGCGGGCAGCAGCCGGTGCGTGGCTCCGGGATGCCCGGATTATGCGGGTGTCGATTTTGGCTCGTATCCGGCCGTGGTCGAGTCGCCCAACCCGATGCACCGGATCTGGAGCGACGGCGCGTGGATCAAGCTGCCGTTGACGCATGGCTGCTATTGGCACCGGTGCCGCTTCTGTGATCTGGCGCTGGATGGGATCGGCCGTTACGCGCAGCCCCGTGCGGCGACGGTCGTCGACAACCTGGAGCGACTGCGCGAGGCGACCGGGCGTTCGGGGTTTCACTTTACCGACGAAGCGCTGCCGCCCGTATTTCTGAGGCAGCTCGCGGATGAGATCCTGCGGCGCGGGCTGGCGGTGAGTTGGTGGGGCAACGTCCGCTATGAGTCGGCCTTCACGCCGGAACTGGCGGCTCGACTGGCCGCATCGGGGTGCGTGGCGGTGACCGGCGGCTTGGAGTGCGCCGAGGCGCGGCTGCTGGCGCTGATGGAAAAGGGGATCACACTGGAGGGGGCCGCCCGCGCCTGCGGTGCCTTCGCGGCGGCTGGCATTCTGACACACGCCTACCTGATGTACGGTTTTCCGACGCAGACCGCGCGCGAGACGGTCGACGCGCTCGACTATGTCCGGCAATTGTTCGCCGCTGGCGTTCTGCAATCGGCCTATTGGCACCGGTTCGCGCTGACTGCGCACAGTCCGCTGGCTGCGGACGCAGCCCGATATGGTCTGACGGTGAGTCCGGCACGTCCGTCGCCGGGCCTGGTTTTTGCGCGCAACGAGATTGCTTTTGACGAGCCGGGCGCGCCCGATCATGCGGCGCTGGGGGTGGGATTGCGCCGGGCGATTTACAACTACATGCTCGGCATCGGCTTCGACACGCCGGTCACCGAGTGGTTCGACATTCGCGTGCCGTCCCCGAAGCTGCGCAAGCGATTGGTGCGGGATGCAGTGCGCCCACGCGGAGGCTTTCGATCCTAATCGTAATCCGTTCTCCACCAGGAGATTAAGATTAAGATCAAGATTAGGATTACGATTAAGAGGGCAATAGCCCTTATGGACAACAGAAGAGGAGTGCTTATCATGAGACGGATGCAGACATGGCGATGGTTGCCGGCGGCGGTGCTGCTGGCAGCGGGCGGGACGGCGGGGCGGGCACAGGAGTTCGCGATTCAGTCGTTCAATGGCACCGGACGACTCTCGTTCGGCGAGTTGCCGGACGCGACCTCCTACCGGGTGGAATGGGCGCCTGCGCCAAACGGTCCCTGGCCTAACTTTCCCGGCGCCGTCGCGACTCTGCACAACATACCCGCCACCGACATGGGCAGTGTCACCTGCTCCGTGCCGATGTGCTACCGCGTGGTGGCCTGCCTGATACCGGCCACTCCCACCTCGTTCGCCCTCGCCGGCGGCGCCGCTACGACCACCGTGGCGACCATCACGCTCAGCCATACCTACACCGGCCGGCCGGTCTTCTACCTGGCCAGCGAAAACGCCGATTTCGCCGGTGCCTCGTGGCAGGTCTGGACCGCCACGCCCACGTTCGCACTCTCGCCGGGTGACGGCGTCAAGACCGTCTATTTCAAGGTCAAGAACGCCGCCAACGAAGAGTCGTCCGTCGTCAGCGACACGATCTCCTATGTCGAACCCATTCCACCCTTGATCGCGCAGCAACCGCAAAGCGTGACCAACTACGTCGGCTCCAACGTCACGTTCAGTGTGACTGCATCCGGCACCGCGCCGGTGACATACCAGTGGCGGTTGTACGGCACGAATCTCGCGGGCGCTGTGAGTTCCAACCTGACGTTGGCAAACATCCAGACCACCGACGCGGGCAAGTACACGGTCGTGATCACGAACGCCTACGGCAGCGTGACGAGCGCGGTGGCTGTCCTGACTGTGTTGACCAACGCGCAGACACCGCCCGGTACACCCTTCGGCATGGTGCTGATTCCCGCCGGGACGAACAGCGGGACGGACCCGGACTACGGCGCGTACAGTCTGACGGTCAATGCGTTCTACATGGACAGCAACCTGGTGACTAAGGCGCAATGGGACGTCGTGTACAACTGGGCGATCACGAATGGGTACACGTTCGCCCATACGGGATCAGGCAAGGCCGCCAACCATCCGGTGCACACGGTCAGTTGGCACGATTGCGTGAAATGGTGCAATGCGCGCAGCGAGAAGGAGGGCCGGCCGGTGAGTTATCGTGTGGATGGGGCCGTGTATCGGGGCGCCGACAACAATTCGGTCATCTGCTCAGTGAATGTGGCGGGGTATCGGTTGCCGACGGATGTCGAGTACGAGTACGCATCGCGTGGCGGTTTGAAAGGCAAGCGTTTTCCGTGGGGTGATACGATCCAGCATAGCCAGGCGAACTACTACAGTTCTAGTTCGTACAGTTACGACACCAGTCCGACGCGAGGCTACCATCCGACCTACAACGACGGCGTGTATCCCTACACGAGTCCGGTAGGCAGTTTCCCTGCGAACGAATACGGGTTGTACGACATGGCGGGCAACGTATGGGAGTGGTGTACGGATTGGTATCCTGGCTATGAGGGCTCGGGCCGTGTCCTTCGCGGCGGTGGTTGGAACGGCGGCGCGGGCTACTGCCGGTCTGCGGACCACGGCAACGGCGACCCGGCCGACGCCAGCGACCTCATTGGTTTCCGGGCTGCCTTGCCCCCAGGTCAGTAGTGAGCTAATGCAAGGCAAGGGAAGAGGCTGGCGCCTG
>JBIJDW010000455.1:0-2502 GCA_044343885.1 Kiritimatiellia bacterium | reverse complement strand
TTGCCGACGCGACAGGCTGGGGCGGCGGCGGCGGGCGGGGTAGGAATTGCGACGGGGTCTGCATCGGGGTCGGGGTCGGTATCGATAAAACCAACGGGGCTGAGAGAAGGCCCGTCCCTTTCGGCCTTCTAATCTTAATCTTAATCGTAATCCGTTCTCCACCAGGAGATTAAGATTAAGATCAAGATTAGGATTACGATTAAGAGGGCAGTAGCCCCTAAGGACAACAGAAGAGGAGTGCTTATCATGAAACGGATGCAGACATGGCGATGGTTGCCGGCGGCGGTGCTGCTGGCAGCGGGCGGGACGGCGGGGCGGGCTGACGACCTCAGAATCTCGTCTTTGGATGCGCGCAGCAATCTGGTGTTCCGCACGGCGGACACGAGTTGCGCGGATCACCACTACCGGGTTGAATGCGCTACGTCGCTGGTGTCGGCAGCGTGGTCGGCTGTAAAAACGGTGGGCGGCGTCGGCGCCGGCACGTGCGTCACCAACGGCGTGCCGATGGATACGGCATGCGCCTTCTACCGCGTGGTGACAATGTCGAACTCGAACGCTTTCGTGGACGGCGCTTACATGGTCATCGACATTTCCGGCGGCACGGGAGCCACGAGCTACGCTGTGACGTACTACCGGACGATGGCGGACGTACCCGGCGGAGTGAACATCGACGCCTACAAGACCACAAACATTCTGATGCGCCTGATCCCCAAGGGCACCTTTACCATGGGCGGTCGGTCAACGGACTACCCCGGCGCAAGCGATGAAGGCTTGCACCAGGTGACGCTGACGTCGGACTTCTATATCGGCGTCTTCGAGGTGACGCAGCGGCAGTGGGAACTGGTGATGGGCAACAGACCGAGCTACTTCAACAACGCGGCGTACTACCAGACCCGCCCAGTGGAGCAGGTAAGCTACTACATGATACGCGAGAATTCGAACAACAGCGCGATCAGCCCGAACTGGCCGGCGACGAATGCGGTGCACGCCGACTCGTTCATGGGCAAACTGCGGGCCAAGACGGGGCTTTCGGGTTTCGACCTGCCGACCGAATCGCAGTGGGAGTACGCCTGCCGATCTGGGACATCGACGGCGTTGAATTCGGGGTACAACCTGACGAACCCCAATGGCAATGACCCGCAGATGAACGCGGTGGGCCGAAACGAGGACAACGCCGGATCGTGGTACGCGAGTTGCACGCCAAGCGCGGGCACGGCGGCGGTTGGGTCGTACCAGGCCAACGCCTGGGGTCTGTACGACATGCACGGCAACGTGTGGCAGTGGTGTTTGGACTGGTACGGGGGCTACCCCGTTTCCGTGATCGATCCCAAGGGTGCGACTTCGGGCTCGGACCGCGTCATTCGAGGCGGCAGTTGGCGCTACATCGCGGGCAGCTGCCGCTCCGCGTACCGCAACTACGGCTTCCCGATCGCCCGGCTCTACTTCATCGGTTTTCGGGCTGCTCTCGCCCCCCCAGGTCAGTGAAGTGAACTAAGCAAGGCAGGCAAGCGATGAGTTCGTTCGGGCCGCCCCCGCAGGCATAGGGATTTGAACACCCAACACCCAACACCCACACACGCTGGCGAGGGGGAGAAGCGAGCAAAATGGAGAGAAGCGGAGGGTTCGGGGTTCGGTCGGGCCACCGGCCTGCGGCCGGATGGGAAACAGGAATGAGACGAGGCGCATGCAAAACCCCTCCGGGGTGTTTGCAAGAGAGAAGTCAGGAGTCAGAATATGAGAACACGCGGCCCGAGAGAGGGTTCCCATTCTGAATACTGAATTCTGGCTTCTGAATACGGCGCTTGCAGAACCGACGCAGGAGGTTTTGCAAGCGCCTCGGCCTATTTCATTTTCCGCTTCCCGCGGGCCAGGCGAGGTCGATCCAACCGGTGGCGGCGTTGGTGCCGCCGTCGGATCGCATCGCGCGGAGCGCCTCTTGGGGCAAATCGCCGTGGGGGGTGTCAGCCAGGGTATGAATGATCTGGCCGGCCGGATCCAGTTCCACCCAGACGCGCATCCGGCCGGCTGTTGCGGGAAGGCTGGCGCGGGTGACTGCCGAGGTGAATCCCGCCCGTTGCAGGGCAGGGGACATACGCAGTGACAGGGTGTTGGGCGCGGGTGGCGGCGCGGACCCGATGGATGCCGTGACGGCGCGTTCGGGGAAATCGGGCAATCGCGTAGGTACGTCCAGTTTGACCGGCCGCCATGGATCGGGAGCGCTGTCGGGCAGGAGGGTCAGGGGTGTGAGGATGCGCTCCGGCGCGGCTGCGCGCGCCTCCAGCCCATCGATGCCCTTGCGGCCAAAGCCGAGGCCGGCGGGGCGTGCGATGATGTCGGCCTTGAGATAGAGCGCCTGGGCATCGGTGCCAACCAAGACATAGGCGGCTCCCGGCTCGGGAAGCCGTGGCGCGGGCTGTAAGCGACGACGCGAGGCATGCGAACCGGCCACGCCCCACAGCAGGGTCATGATCCCCAAGATCGCCACGGCGGGCCACCAGAATA
>JBIJDW010000386.1:0-3202 GCA_044343885.1 Kiritimatiellia bacterium | reverse complement strand
AAACAGGGTTATGTTGCGGGGGACGTTATGTTGCGAGGCGGGATGAGCATGCAAAATCGCAGGCGTTTTGGGGTTGAACGGGGCGATTACGCAACATAATATCCAAGGCGTTGATACTGAGTGGCGTGGGTGAATAGGATCGATTGGCCGCTGATAGATGCATTTTCTCGTTTATGATGTGGATCATAAAGGAGGTGCATCATGAGTGCATTATCGTGTTCAACCGTATCGGAGTTGGCGGAGAGCTATTTGGCTCATGCCGTGAGAGTTCGGGGGGTGCTGGAGTCCAGTGCAGCGGCGGAGCGGCCCTATTTGAGACGGTTCTTCGACTGGTTCGGGCCTGAAGAACGTCTGGAACGAGTGCTGGCGGCCATCACTCCGGACTCGATCATGAAGGGGTTGGAGGGGTATGCCACCGACCATGGTCACGGTTCACGCCGTTGCATGCAGAAGACCGTGCGGCTCTTTCTGCGGTTTGCCTATCTGGCCGGATACCTGAAGACCGACTTCTCGGCGCTGTCGCCTTCGGTTTACACGCCACGGATGGGAAAGCTCGCCCGAGCGATTCCCCCTGACTGCATCGACAGGCTGATTGCCGGAATCGTCGGCGATACGCCCGAAGATTTACGCGACCGCGCCATCCTCTGCTTGCTCAGCACGTATGGAGTGCGCGGCGTACAGCTGCGCCGGCTGCGCTTGAAGGATGTGGACTGGGCCGGGAGCCGCCTTCACTTTCCGGCGGCCAAGAGCGGACGGGCTATTGAACAGTATCTGACCGATACGGCCGGAAACCGTCTGGCCGACTATCTATCCCATGGGCGACCGACGTGCAGTTGTCCCGAAGTCTTCCTGACGACCCGCGAGCCCATCGGCCCGATCCTGCATCCCCGGGCCCTGTCTAGGATTCTGAGAAATCGAATGGAACAGGCTGGCGTGGAGCTTCCCGAAGGGGTGCCATACGGCTCGCATGGCTTTCGGCATGCGTTTGCTGTGCGGCTATGCGGGCGGGTTCCCTTTAAGGATCTGATCGACATGCTCGGTCATCGCGATCCATCCACGAGCCTGATCTACGGCAAGAGCGATATGGCAACGCTGGCTTTGGCGGCCCTACCCTGGCCGGGCGGTGCCGCGTGAAGCCGCCGGTCTTTTCCAGCCCGTTGGCCGGGCGGATGGTCTCGTTCATTGCCTTTAAGCGCATGCAAGGGCATGACTATCGCGACGGAGAGATGGCGCTCAGACGTTTCGACACTTTTCTGGGCGCCACCGACTGCACGGACGGGGTGTTGCGCATGCAAGATGTGGATCGGTACCGTGCCACGTTGGCCGGCCGATCCGTTCGAACACAGTGCGGGGCGCTCTCGCTGATCCGTCAGTTCAGCATCTATCTACACGCCATGGAACCGCGCTGTGAGCCGGTTCCCGCGCGTCTGTTTCCGCGGCAGGCTCGGCCCATACGCTTCCATCCGCTCACCGCGGTTCAGGTGAGCGGGTTGATGAGCGCTGCGGTGGGCGTTCTGGGGGACGATATCGCCGCGCACAGCATCCGTTTCCTGATCGGCTTGCTCTACAGCACGGGCCTGCGCATCAGCGAAGCGGTAGCCCTGAACGTGGGCGATGTGGATTTCAAGCACGCGACACTGTTCGTGCGCAGGGGCAAGTTCCGGAAGGAACGACTTGTGTCGCTGAGCCCGTCCACGCTGCATGCCATACGTGAATGGATTGAACATCGCGCGCCCTATGTCGGCGGGAACGACCGCGCTCCGCTGCTAGTGATCGCCTGGAATCGGCGACTCACGCGATGGGTCGCCGAGCGCCACTTCCGACGGCTCTGCATACACGTCGGGCTTACCGCAAAGCCACCGCCGCGACTGCATGACCTGCGCCACAACTATGCTTGCCGTCGTATTGCATTATGGCGCCAGGCGCAGGAGGATGTCGATGCCTTGCTTCCCGTTCTGGCCAACGCCATGGGACACGTCGACTTCTTCTCGACCCAAGTCTACCTCCATATCGATGCAGCCGGCCTTCAACAAGCTTCCACCCAATTCCACACCTACACTCACGTCCATCACCCCCCGGAGTCTTCCAAATGAAAATCACCTTCAGCTATCTGGTCACCACCTTCTTCACTTCGTACCTGTCGGCCGAACGGGGCCTGTCCCCCAACACGATCGCCAGCTATAGCGACTGCATGAGACTATTAATCGACCACCTCTGCCATCATCACCACATCCAGACCGAAGCCGTGGAGCTTTCAATGATCAACGCAGAACGGGTTCTGGCGTTTCTGGACGGTCTCGAGAACGAACGCGGCAATGACCCGGCCAGCCGCAACCAGCGCTTGGCGGCCATCAAGGCCTTCTTCCACTTCCTATCACGAACAGTCCCCGAGTTGATGCATCAAAACGAACAGATTCAAGCCATTCAATCGAAGAAGACCGATCACCGGCCCCCGCCAAGTTTGAGCATTCAGGAAGTGAAAGCGATCCAAGCCATCCCAGATACAACCACCCTCATGGGCGCCCGGGACGCCGCGCTGTTGAAAATGCTATACAACACCGGAGCACGCGTCCAGGAACTGATAGATTGCGCCATCACGGACCTGCATGTCGACGGACCGGCCTCGGTTACCGTGACCGGCAAAGGCAGAAAAACACGCGTCATCCCCTTATGGAAAGAGACCGTTGAAAGCGTCTCCCACTACCTACAACTCAGAGCGCAAGCAGGTGTCCATTCTAAGCAGCTCTTCCTCAATATTCGCGGCGAGGCGTTGACCCGCTTCGGGATCGGTCGCCGGATCAACCATTTGGCACAGGCCGCCGCCGCACAATGTCCTTCGCTCTCAGGGCGCATGATAACGCCACACACCTACCGCCACACTACAGCGCTTCATCTTCTCGAGGCAGGCAATGATATCGCCATCGTCAGAGACTGGCTCGGCCATGCCGACATCAAAACTACCAGCATGTATTTGGAGGTCGGTATCGAACGAAAGCGCCAAGCACTGGAAAAGCTGCCGCCCCCCAGCGGCGGCGTACCGCAGGAAACCCCGAAATGGAAACAACCCGATCTTCTAAAGTTCCTCACCGCCTGTTCTCAAAAGGAACATTATGTTGCGTGATCGCCCCGTCCAGCCCTCCAAACCCCTGTGTTTTTGCATGCTCATCCCGCCTCGCAACATAACGTCCCCCGCAACATAACC
>JBIJDW010000385.1:0-3215 GCA_044343885.1 Kiritimatiellia bacterium | reverse complement strand
AGGCCACATGGATCGCCGTGCGCGTCGGCCAGCTCGTGGCGTTGCTGATGGCGGTTTCGGTGGGGTATTCCTTTCTGAGCGGGAACGCGCATGGGTTCATGCTGATTCGTCTGCTCATCGCCTATTTCATCTACCGCTCGGCGGGGCAGGAGTATCAAGCGGTTCTCGCCGAGTCGCGGCAGAATGGCCCGTTCGACGGCTTCAACGGGCCGCCCGGCGACGAGGTGCGCATCTCGCCGCCGCCCTACCGCTCAGGCCGCGAATGGACCGATATCAAACGACTGTGATGAAATGCCGCACCCCCGATTTGCATATAACGCGCTGACCCTGCGCAAAGCCTACTCGGGCGTGGAGAACACGATTCACGGGTTTATCCGCGCGTGGGCGGCGCACGGCCCGGAGCCGTTGCGTGTCTACGCGCCTGTCCGGACGCCGTTGCCCGTACCGGAGTCGTCGCAGGTTGACGTGTGTGCGGTCCGCCTTCCGACCTCCTCGCGGCTGGCGCGGATCGTCTGGGAACATACGCGGCTGCCGCACCGTCTGCGGCAGGACCAGGCCGCGCTGCTGCACGCGCCCGCCTATATCGCGCCGCTGGCCGCGCCGTGTCCGGTGGTGCTGACGGTGCATGATTTGCACGTCTTCACCCATCCGGCGTGCTGCACCTTTGAGAATCGGCTTTACTACCGTCTCTTTCTCCCCCACTCGATCCGCCGCGCCGCGGCGATCATCGTTTACTCGGAACACGTCCGCCGGATCGTCGCGGCGCGCTACCCGGACTGTGCGGATCGGCTGACGGTGATCCCGCCCGGCGTCGATCCCGATCTGGCGCCCGTCAGCGACCCGGCACGGCTGGAAGCCGTGCGCGCCGCCTGGCGTCTGCCCGGCCAGTTCATCCTGTTTGTCGGCGATCTCGCCCCACGCAAAAACCTCCCCCGTCTGCTGGCGGCCTTCGCTCGCCTGATCGCCGAACAACCTGACCGGCGCGATCTGCATCTGGTGCTCGCCGGGGAGGGGGGACGGAACCACGTGCCGGTGGATGCCCTGTGTGCGCGGCTTGGAGTGGCTGATCGCGTTCACGCGATCGGCTATGTGCCACGCGCCGATCTCCCGGCGCTGTACAGCCTGGCGGCGGTGCTGGCGTTTCCCTCGCTCGACGAGGGATTCGGACTCCCCGCGCTCGAAGCGCTGGCCTGCGGCTGTCCCGTGGTTTGCACGCCGGGCGGCGCGTCCGAGATTTGCGGTCCGGCGGCGGCGTGCTGCGATCCGCTCGACACCGCCTCGATCACCCGCGCGCTGGCGAGGCAACTGGATGATCCCCTGCCCCGTCCGGCTCGCGCTGAAGCCGGGTTCGCCCGGCTCGCCCGTTACGCGTGGCCCACCTGCGTGGCCGCAACAGCCGCACTGTATCGCGACGTGTGTGCGCGCCCCGATTAGTGCATGCAGCGGCGATTGACACTTACTTAATGGACTTCTTTCGGGGTCGGGGTCAGGGTCGGGGTCGGTATCGGGGTCGGGGTCGATTTCTCCCGTCCTGTATTCACCATGGTCCTCATGCACAGCATACCCTCGCTGGCCGAGTTTCGTGAGCATCTGTCCCGTTTCTCGTGGCCAAACGCCATCCCGATCTCCTTTTCGACCCCGATACCGACCCCGACCCCGACCCCGATTTTATCCGCTTTCTTTGTCTCTTTCTTTCCGCCAACGGGGCAAATCTCGGGGCGGCGAAGCCGTACCGAGCATTTGCTTGTTCTGCTCTTTATGGGTGAACCGCAACGATTACGTAGTGATCCTCCTGCCTTTCCTGTGTAGCTTTTTGGAGAACCACGTCGAAATCGTATGAGATAGGCGCGATTATGCGAACAGTTGTTTCTTGCGGGAGCGGGCCTGTCTTGATCTGTTGAAACTGAAGCTTGCTGAGATCGATCTTCTTCAAGAAGGCGACCAGATCTTTCGGATCGCGTGCGTGCCGAGGATGACTTGCGATCTTCACCAAGTCAGTCGTATCCAGAACGCTCTGGAGGTCGTTCTTCTGAATGCCGGTGATCAACAAGCGCACCGTTTCTTGCGGCGTCAGCGTTTCAGCCATGAGAGCCCTGGCAGAGAGGCAGGAAAACAGAGCTATGATTACAATACGTTTCATTTCCGATATTCTCCTTGTTGCAGAACGTCACGCATGACGGCTTCCGAGTAGCCTCAATGCGCTGGTTCGACGATCAATGTAGTTCCTTCAGTCGTTCGGTTACAACGAATTGACAGCCCGCGATATTGATCACTAGCAGAGAGCAGAGGATCAGGAACAAGACCCTCCTGGGTTTGACCAGCCCAAGGACCGTGAGCCCCGCATACAGTGCCCAGCCTGCGAGGATGAACCTCGTTGCTGATGGTTCTGGTGGACCCATGACTAATGGTGCCACCAAGCCCGCCGGAAAGATCAGGCCTGCAATGCTGGTGATTCCGACCAGTGGGCCAATGCTCTTCCAGAAGTGGGCAAAGAACTGCTGGTCCTGCAACGCGAGGGCGCGAATCAAGAGGATTGCCTCAGCAATCATCATCGCGATCGGCAGTGGCAACAGGAACCACCAGCGTTTTGGATTTGGTACTTTCATATCTCTACGTTTCAACGTTGGCGTTCAGCCTGAGCCGCGCTTCGCGGCGATAGTCTGGATTTGCTTGTTGGGGTAAATGTGTTTTCGTTCTTTATTCACCAGTAATCATAGCTCCGAAGAGTACAATTCAGAATACCCGCATTTCTTGCAGATCCATGCATCAAAAATGAATTCTCTGCGACCCCTGAACAGAAGCGCATGCGGTTTGCTGTAGTTGACAGCCCTTAGATTCGATGAAGAGACGTTGTCTGGCGCGCCGTCAAGGAGCCTGGCATTCTCGGTAATATCAGTAGCCCCGCACTTTGGACATTTGCCAGACTTCTTCATCTCGTAATAATCCTTATCTCTTTGCCCCAACGAATCGCGTTTTATCCCTCGTGCGGCAAGTGTAGAACGGTTTCGGTCGCGAAACAAGCGGTTTTTGCCGCATGAGGGATAAAATGTTGTTGAACGCCTGCCTGTGCGTGTACGCACGCAGACAGGGAGCCGCGGGGGCCGATAGATGGCTATGGGGTTTGAATGCCCCGTTTCGTTCTTGCGCGCCTGAACAAAGGGCGCGAGCGGCTTGGCGTGGATGCGAAGAGGCTCAAAAGGCGGACCTGATTGGTG
>JBIJDW010000067.1:0-10350 GCA_044343885.1 Kiritimatiellia bacterium | reverse complement strand
GAGGCTCTTGCAAAACCCCCTCTGGGGTGTTTGCAAGAGAGAAGTCAGAATACAGAATACAGGAGTCAGAATAACAGAACACGTTGCCCGTGAGAGGGTTCCAATTCTGAATTCTGAATTCTGGCTTCTGAATACGGCGCTTGCAGAACCGACGAAGGAGGTTTTGCAAGCGCCTCTGATTATAAAATCCATCGTCAGCGGGGCGGCGCAAAACGGGAAATGATGGCTTCGGCCATGCGGATGCCATCGACGGCCGCGGAGGTGATGCCGCCAGCATGCCCGGCGCCCTCGCCTGCGGGGTAGAGGCCGCCGATGCTGCCTTCGCCCGTCGGACTCCGCGGCATGCTGACCGGTGACGAGCTGCGAGTTTCCACGCCGGTCAGGACGGCGTCGGGCAGGTCGAAGCCGGCGATGCGTTTGCCGAACTGGGGAAGCGCTGCGCGGATGGTTTCCACCACATACGGCGGCAGGCAGCCGCCGAGATCCGCCGGCCGCACGCTCGGGGTGTAGCTGGGCGTCACGCGGCCAAACTGCGTGCTGGGCACGCCGCGCAGAAAATCGCCAACCCGTTGCGCCGGGGCGCAGTAGTTGGAGCCCCCGAGTGCAAACGCCAGCGATTCCCACTGCCGTTGGAATTCAAAGCCGCTCAAGGGCGAGTCGCCTGGAAAATCGGCAGGCGTCACGCCGACCAGCACCGCCGCATTGGCGTTGACCCGGTCGCGTGCCGAGACGCTCATGCCGTTGGTGACTACGCCGCCGCATTCCGAGGCGGCGGCAATCACCTCGCCGCCAGGGCACATGCAGAAGGTGTAGGCGCTCCGTCCGTGAGGCGCGTGATAGGCCAGCTTGTAGTCCGCCGGACCTAAACGCGCATGTCCGGCAAAACGACCATATTGCGCCGCATCGATGAGCGCCTGCGGGTGTTCAATGCGCACGCCCACGGAAAACGGTTTGGGCGTCAGGTGCAGACCGCTGTGAAGCAGCATGGCGACGGTGTCGCGCGCGCTGTGTCCGATGGCCAGCACGCAGACCTGGGCGGGCAGGGTTTCACCGGTTTGCAGGCGCACCCCGCAGAGCTGTTGGTGATTCAGATCCAGGCCGATGACCTGGTGTTCAAAAAGAACCGATGCGCCCAGCGACTCGAGTTGCTTCCGAATCGCGACCACCACGGCGCGCAGGCGGTCGGTCCCCAGATGCGGCTTGGCGCTGATGAGAATGGACCGGTCGGCGCCAGCGGCCACAAACTCCTCCAGCACCTTGCGGCAGCGCGGGTCGTTGATGAGCGTGGTCAGTTTGCCATCCGAGAACGTTCCGGCGCCGCCTTCGCCGAACTGCGCATTGGATTGCGGGTTGAGCGCCCCGCCGTTCCAGAACGCCTCGACATCCCGGCAGCGCTGCGCAACCGGCCTGCCCCGTTCCAGCACAATCGGCCGGTAGCCAGCCTGTGCCAGCGTCAGGGCCGCAAAGAGTCCGGCCGGGCCAGCGCCCACCACCACCGGCCTGTGCTGCAAGGAGGAAGCGCCGGGGACTGCCGGATGATACGATTCGTCGGGGGTTGCCGTCACATGGGGCGTGGCGGCGGATTGGAGCAGCCGGGTCTCGTTGGCCACCGTGACATCCACGGAATAGGTCAGGGCGACGGCATTCTTTCGGCGCGCGTCGACGGCCTGTCGGCGCACCACCCACTGCTGTAACGCCACGGGCCTCACCCCCAGAATCTTGGCGGCCGCAACCGCGATGTCATCGGGTTGGTGATCCAGCGGCAGGTGTATGTCATGAACACGGAGCATGGCGCGGTTCCAGGGGAGAGCAGGGTTCAGGGTTCAGGGAAGGGCGCAAAGCGCGAGGTAGGGCAGCGGCGTCCCCGCCGCGCCGCTGATGATGGAGAGGTGAAAGAAAGACCCTTCCTTAGCCGAACCGGATGGAAAAAAGTGCGTGGCCAGCTTTCATGGGAATGCAACTGAGGCTGTGCAATGTCCGCCCCCCGGCTGCAGCCGGTGGCACCGCGTGGCGGTGCAGACGGTTTTATGTTTATTTGGAAATCAGAAATCAGGAAATCAGGAATGGAAACCCACACGTGCTGGCCCCTGCAGCCCTTCTGAAATCTGCGTAATCTGCGGACACAACCCAAAGCAAAGGCGCGCCGGCGAGCGGCGGCACTGCAGGGCTTTCCTGATTTCCTGATTTCCAATTGAATAAACTGCCGTTTCCAGGTTCATTCCCTATTGCCTGCGGCGCGGCGAGGACGCCGCTGCCCTACCTGATGCGTCGCCTCTTCCTGAACCCTTCCCGGCGGCTAGGGGCTTGCCATCCGGGCGTTGATGGCGGCGGCGGCGCGGCGGCCTTCGCCCATGGCGAGGATGACGGTGGCGGCGCCGAGGACGATATCGCCGCCAGCGTAGACGCCGTCGAGGCTTGTTTGGCCGGTCGCGTCGACCAGGATGTTGCCGTATTTATTGACATTCAGGCCAGCGGTGGTTTGTCGGATCAGCGGGTTGGACTCGTTGCCGATCGCCACGATCACGGTGTCCATCTCCATCTCAAACTCGCTCCCGGGGATTTCCACGGGGCGGCGGCGGCCCGAGGCGTCGGGCTCGCCCAGCTCATAGCGGAGGCATTCGATGGCGCGCACGCAGCCGTTGTCATCGCCGAAGATTCGTTTGGCATTCTGCAGGATATGGAAAATCACCCCTTCTTCCCGTGCATGAGCGACCTCTTCGATGCGGGCGGGCATCTCCTGTTCGGTGCGGCGGTAGATCAGGTGTACCTCGGCCGCGCCCATCCGAAGCGCGGTGCGGGCGGAGTCCATGGCGACGTTGCCGCCGCCGAGGACGGCGACCTTGCGCGAGGGATAGATCGGCGTGTGGGCCTGCGCGGTGTCGTAGGCCCGCATCAGGTTGGAGCGGGTGAGGTATTCGTTGGCGGAAAAGACGCCGACGAGATTTTCGCCCGGAATGCCCATGAATTTCGGCAGTCCGGCGCCGGTGCCGACGAAGACGGCGTCAAAGCCGTCCTGCTCCATCAAATCGCGCAGCTTGCGGGTGCGGCCGATGACGAAATTGGTCTCCAGCGTCACGCCCATGGCCTGGAGCGTCTCGATCTCTTGCCGCACGATCGCCTTGGGCAGTCGGAATTCGGGGATGCCGTAGACGAGGACGCCGCCGGGCTTGTGGAACGCCTCGAACATCGTGACGGCGTGGCCTTCGCGGCGAACATCGGCCGCGACCGTGATCGAGGCAGGCCCCGAGCCGATGACGGCGACTTTCCGGCCGGTCGGCGGCTTGATGGCGGGGACTTCCTGTTTGCCGCCCTCCCGCTGGCGATCGGCGACAAATCGTTCGATGCGGCCGATGGCGACCGACTGGTTGACATCCTTGAGGATCTTGCCGAGCGTGCAGGGCGCCTGGCACTGCGACTCCTGCGGGCAGACCCGGCCGCAGACGGCGGGGAGCAGCGACGCCTCGCGAATGATGGCGATCGAATCGTCAAAGCGGCCCTCGGCGGCGGCTTTGACAAAGGCGGGGATGTTGATGCCCACCGGGCAGCCGCTGACGCAGGGCGCGTTCTTGCACTGGAGGCAGCGTTCGGCCTCGAGCTGCGTCTGTTCGGGCGAATAGCCGAGGGCCACCTCGTTCATATTGTTGCGGCGGACGCTCGGATCCTGATTGGGCATCTCCTGCGACGGGATGGCGACGCGCTCCTTGGCGGTCAGCGGCTTGCCGGACGCGCGGATGTCGGCCAGTTTGGCGGTTGCAGTCTGATGGAGCTGGGCGGGTGTGGTGTGCGACATAAAAGTTATCCGGCGGCGCGTTTATCGGCCTCTTGTTGCAGATGGCAGGCGTGGTGGTCGGCGTCCTCCCGGCTCTTGTAGGATCGGAGGCGTTTCATCATGTTGTCAAAATCGACCTGATGGCCGTCGAATTCGGGGCCGTCGACGCAGACGAACTTGGTCTCGCCGCCGACGGTGACGCGGCAGCCGCCGCACATCCCGGTGCCATCGATCATGATCGTATTGAGCGAGACCACGGTCGGGACGCCATAGGGGCGTGTCGTCTCGGCGCCGAACTTCATCATGATGGGCGGTCCGATCACCACGGCCAGATCGGGTTTCGGGTTCTGTTCGCACAGTTCCCGGAGGGGGACGGTGACCAGCGCCTGGCGGCCACGGGAGCCGTCGTCGGTGACGAGGATCAGGTCATCGGCGAGCGCGCGCATCTCGTCCTCCAGAATCAGGAGCGACGCATTGCGGGCGCCCATGATAATGGTCAGGCGGTTTCCGGCGGCCTTGAGCGCTTGAGCGATGGGATGCAGCGGCGCCACGCCGATTCCGCCGCCCACGCAGACGACATGGCCAAATTTCTCAATGTGGGTGGGCGTGCCCAGCGGACCGAGGATCGCCGGGATGGTGTCGCCCGGTTTTTTGTCGGCCAGCAGATGGGTCGTTCGACCGACCGTCTGAAAGATCAACGTGATCGTGCCGCGTTGCGGGTTGGCATCGGCGATGGTCAGCGGGATACGCTCGCCGAACACGTCGTCGACCTGGACGATGACGAACTGGCCCGCCTTTCGCTCACGCGCGATCAGCGGCGCTTCGACCTCGATGCAGAAGACCTCTGCGGAGAGCTGTTTTTTGCTGATGATTCGGTTCATGCGTGCCTGTCTGTTGGCCAATGGAGACGGATGTGTCGTGACAATGCGAGTACAATAGCAAAACAGCGCCCGGTCGGACAAGCGGGAAACGAAATGGGGTGTGTGGGTGTGTGTGTGGGGGAGTGGGTGTGTGGGGGCGCCTGGCAGGTCGTTGATTCGTAATCCTAATCCTAATCCTAATCCTAATCGTAATCTTGCGATTGGGTCATCGGGGTCGGGGTCGGTATCGGAATCGGGGTCGAAATTCCGTTTGTTTTCGATACCGATACCGACCCCGACGCCGATGGTTCAATCTCCAAAATTAGAATTGCTGCACAAAAGTCTTGTCGGTTAGGGGGCTTATCCGGTATACTAAAAAACTATCTTGGGTTAGGGTGCTTACGTCGATGAAAGGGACCACGATGCGCGCGTTTGTTTTTGCGATGGCGCTTTTTTGGCTCCAGGTTGCGGCTCGGGCCGATGGATTGAGGGTCGAGTCGTTCAACGGGGCGGGACGTCTGACCTTCAACGAGATTCCGACCGCGACGGTGTACCGGGTGGAATCGGCGCCCGCGCCTGACGGCTCGTGGACGGTTGCCTCGAACGGCTCCGTAGCGATCACAGCGGTGGCGACGGGATCGGGCAGCGTAACCTGTTCCGTGCCGGTGGATGTGGCCCGGCAGTTCTACCGCGTGGTGGCGACCGTGACCAACGCCGCGTCGCCCGGCGCGCCCTCCGGGCAGGTGCTGATTCCGTCCGGAATCAGCACCGGGACTGATCCGGACGCGGTCGCGTACAGCCTGACGAACGACGCGGCGTTCTACATGGATACCCACGAAGTCACGAAGGTCCTCTGGGATGCGGTCAAAAACTGGAGCGACAGCAACGGTTACAGCTACGACAACAGCGGATCAGGGAAGGGGACCAACCATCCGGTGCAGGGCATCAACTGGTACGACTGTGTCAAATGGTGCAATGCGCGGTCGCAGCGGGACGGACTGACGCCAGTCTACTACACGGACGTCCATTGCACGCAGATTTACAAATCGGGGCAGGTCGCTGAGCCGTGCGTCAGCAACTCGGCCAACGGCTACCGACTGCCGACGGAAGTCGAATGGCAATACGCCGCCCGCGGCAGGGTGGCGAACCGGCGGTTCCCGTGGGACGACACCGACACGATCCAGCACACCCGCGCGAACTATTTGAGTGCTGTTTATGCTTCCCCCGCTTATGACACGAGCGAGACGCGCGGTTATCATCCGACTTACAAAACAGGGATCACGCCTTACACCAGTCCCGTCGGGGCCTTTGAGCCGAATGATTACGGGATCTACGACATGGCTGGCAACGTCTCGGAGTGGTGCTACGATTGGTATCCCAGCTATGAGGGCGTGAAGCGTACCGTGCATGGCGGCAGTTGGGGCAGCCCTGACGCCAGTTTCTGTCGGGTTTCCCAACGCGATCTGGCCAAACCGACGTTTGTCAGCGACAGCTATGGCTTTCGGACCGTTAGAAAGCCTTAGCGGTGTTTTGATTAGACGGGTGTTTTTATAAGACTTGCTTGCCGGTGAACGTTTCAGGTAAACTTATCTGTCAAATTATCTTGGGGGTCGGGTGCTGGCGGTTCCGTTTTCTCTGTTTGATGCGAAGATTGGACCGGCGGAATGAGCCGGAGAGGGGGGTTCATGCAGAATCGGTACTGGGTTCGAGTCATGCGCGTAGCCCGTGGCGCATGTATGGCGCTGGCGCTGGCGTCGCTGCCGGCGGCCTTCGCCGAAGAGGCGGTGCGCGACGAGGCGCAGGCGCCCACGCTCGGCGAGATGAAGATTGAGTTTGCCATGCTGATGAACGAGCGGGCGGGGCTCGCGAAAAAGGTTCAGGAAAGCCAGAAAATCATCAGCGATGCCCGTGCCACGACGGGGTCTGACGCCACCAGTTCGGCGTATCGTGAAGCGGTGCAACGCGTTGAGCAGGCGCTTGACGAGCATCCCAAGATCAAGCGGATTCTGGCGCGGCACGCCGAAGCGCAGGCAGAACAAGCGGACATTTCCCGGCAGCAGGCCGTTATTTTGGACGCATGGAATCAGGCGAAAGTGGAACGGTCCCAGGAGTTCAAGGCCGCGAGTGAGCAGGCGGTTGCGAAGGCCGAGACCGAGCGCCAGGCGATCCTGAAACAGGCGGGTGCGAAAGAGGTCGGCAAACTCTCGGAAGCGGATCGGCTCAAAGTAAAGGAAATCCACCAGCGCATGACCAACGAACTGGCCATCGCCCGGGCGGACTACACGCGCGTGTCGGCGACGAACGCCGTTCAGGCCGCGCGTGAAGCGGATGGCTCCGCCGCGCGGTTTCAGGAAATCAATGCCCGGCACGCCGAAATCGAGCGTGAAAGGTCCGGCATCCAAGATGAGATGATGCGGCTGCGGACGACCTTGCGCACGAGCGATCAGGAAATCGCGAAGCTGCAGCAGGCGGCGCGCGAGGCTAGCCAGGCACACGTGGCCACCCAGGACGCCAGACCGGAAGTGGTGGCTGCGCGCGTGTTCATCACCGACGTCAACACGAGGCGCGAGGCGATCGACACGCGGGCGCGCGTTCTGCGACAGGCGATTTTGACGGGGGACCCGGAGTGCAAGGCCGATCTGGACAAGCTGTCCGCCGCAGCCGGGCTGAATCAGGCGGGCGAGGATTTCTGGAAGATCAAATAACGTGTTATGTTTAGCAGCCGTCCGAGGATAGCTTTGGGGAATCAAAAGAGAGAGGGATTCGCTATGAAATCAGTCACGACATGCGGGCGACAGGGGTTAATCTGGGCCGGACTGGCCATCCTGACGGCGGGGGTTGCCACGGCGCAATCGGGGGCTTATCCGGAGATGCCCAACCACAAGACCTTCATTGTTCCGACGTTCTTTCCGAAGAATGGCCAGACGGATTTTAAGTCTTTCGTTGACCCGGCTTTCGTCAAGACGCAGATGGAGAACTTCTACGAGGGCTATTGGCGGGAGACCAGTTACTACCGCGCCAATCCGACGAACGGCCTCAACGTCCGCGGTTATTTCATGGATACCAAGACCGGAGGCGAGGTGGCGATGCCGTGGGCATGGAATCTCGCGGCAGCACCCACATGGACCAACTACAGCTCATGCGTGGGGGACCTCGCGGACGACCGTTTTCCGGACGGACGGGGCGAACATTTCGATGAACTGGCCGACAAGAAAACGTCAGCCGTCCTTTATCGGCGCTACAATGCGGCTACGACCAATTCAATTGATGAACCTCTGGTTGACGGGGTCTGGACGCCCGGCGAACGTTTTACCGACCGGGGCGGCACTGCGGAGCCGAACGGCCGATGGGATGACTACATCCACGCCGAAGACCGGTGGACACCCGTCCGTTCCAACTCGACGATATCGGCCGATCTGATCACCACCAACACGATGCTATCCGAGAACCTGATTAGCTTTATCAACAGCAGCGTGACCATCGGTGGTACCAATTACGCAAAAGGCGACTTCTTCTATGACTATGACTCGTCCATTCTTACCTGCAGCACGAACAACCCGCCGCGCGTGCTCACCTTTGATTCTGGTAGAAGCATGGCATCGACCAACGATGTGATCTGGGTTGCCGACCTGGATCGCCAACTGAACGTGCCGGTTCGCATCAGCGAATTCGATCTGACGCCGATTCTTTCTTACAACAGTTCTCCTATTACCAACTCAACGACCGTGTTTGCGGAAGACCGGTGGCCGTGGTCAGCCACCAGTCGCATCCTCTCGAACACGGGCCAGCTGGTGCTTCCAGATCCTGTCAAGGCATTCCTCAGCACACCGAATGTTGGCGACGTGATCGCCGACTATGATTTCACGGTCTATGTCACCAACAACACGTTTGGGACGCGCGTGAGTTCTGTAGGCTCGCTGGCATCGTCCAACGCACTCTTCCACATCGCGAACCTCACCAGCGGCACCAATGTACAATACAGGCTGAATGAACTCGACCTCGTCCCCCCGATGTTCTTCCGTGATCTACCGGCCGGAAGCATCAGCACCGTGCCGGCAGAAGACTACTGGGATCCGAATCATTCTAACCAATTTACAGGCATTGCCGCAACATTGCGTGAGTTCGTGCCGATAAGAGCCTACCTGAATTCGCCCACGAACGGCGATGCGATCCTCGACTATAATTTCAGTTGCTACCCCGAGTACGAGACTTGGGACATCACCAACACCGCCTGTACCATCTGGGTCGCCGACACGGTCTCCGGGACGAATCGGCCGGTCGTGGTAAACCCACTCGACCTGACCCCGCCGCGCTGGTTCCAGAGCGGAACCCCGTACTATGGACGCTCGACGATTTCAGGGTATATCACCAGTGATACCAGCACTAATTTTGAAGGCGACGCGGGCCATGACTACAAGCCGGGAACGCCGCTCGGCGCGTACACCAATATTGCCCGAACCGGCAGGCTGGAGGTCAATTATGTGTATGACTCGGACAATGATAAATATGTCCCAAAAATGAACGTCAGTTCCCTTGCCGTGACGACCTGCGTGTATATTGCGAGCGCGATCTATACCGCCTGCACGAACGCCCCAGGAACGGTGATCATCTATCCTGATCCGTCTCTTTCCTACAACGAATTCGTTTATACCAACGGTAAGGTTCGGGTGATCGAGAAAGACTACGATTTTTGGACCGCGTGCGTGGAGACGGGGACAGTCGCCAATGTGCTCAATTGGTCCGAGGTGGCGATCCCGCTCTACACCGCCTCGCCGATCTGGGGCAAGCCGTCCAACAGAACCGGGCCCGAGCATTACACCAACACGGCTTCGGTCGCTGGCGCGCTGAATCCCTTTGAGGATGCGACATCCCCGTCGGACGACGTTTGGACGCCTGCATCGGAGACATCCACTTCGCTGGCGCGCACCCCGGTGTATGGATATGTCGGTGGCGATATATGGACGAACGGGCCGGGTCCGGGGTATGATGGCGACGTATCACATGATTATCTTTCGGTCAACACGAACCCGCCCTACGCGAGTGTCGGCCGGCTGGGCCGCTTTGAATATCAAGTGGATGCCGCTGGGAGGCCAGACGTGTATGCGGCCGGGCAGGGAATTACGCTGCTGTCCTTCATTCCGGCATGGGTGGTCACCAATTGCCTGAACAATTCCTCAAACGTGTTCAACGGGTGCCGGTATATCCCTTCCGAGGATCGTATTGTGGTGGTGGACAACGCCGCATTCAGACTCCTCAGTCGCACGGCGCCGGTTGATCGAAAATATCCGGCCTATGTCACGGTTCCGCTCTATTATTCGATGCCGCTGTGGGGCAAGCCGGTCGGCACGGTCACGTACACGAACGCAATGGCCGACATCAACAATCCGTTCGAAGACGCGACAATTCCCAAGGAACCGGTCGATCAGTGGACGCCGGGCACGAACTACATTCTGAGCATTTCAGGCGGCATTCTGCGGCCCAATTACGGAGTTGGGGTCACGAATAACACACTCATGGAGGGTGACGCCGCGTGGACCTATGTCCGTGACAACAACAACCCGCCGCCCAATATGAGTCCCCTGTATGGCGATGTGGGTTTTCTCAACAGGCTGGAATACAACGTAGGGGTAGGCGGTCAGCCGCATGTGTATCAAAGTCCGCGGCAGTATGACGTGGAAATTTCAACCTACGTGAATCTTCAGACGACGTTTTATGACAATT